>NZ_JACMYP010000043.1 GCF_020889705.1 Bradyrhizobium altum
CCAGACGCCGTGGCGCCGGCCATCGCGAGCGCGCTGCCGACGCTGACCATCGATACCGTCGGGCCAAGTGCAAGGTCGAAGCCGCGCGTCAGGATGACCACGGTCTGCGCCATCGCAAACAGTGCCAGATAGCTGGTCTGCTGTGCGATGTTGAGCAGATTGGCGGGCGACAGCACCCCGCGGTCGACCGCGGCGAAGCCGAGCAGCAGCACTGCCAGCGCGACCGGCAGGACCGCGCTCCAGAGTCGGCGGCCCAGCATCAGCTTCGGCCGGTCGGTGTCCTTGGCGGCAACCGTCAATTCGAGATCAGACACGCGGCTTGCTCCGTCGGCTGAGTTCGTCGAGCGCCACGGCTGCGACCATGATGACGCCGAGGAAGACCGGCTGAAGCCGCGAGTCGACGTGCAGGAGGTTGAGTGCGTTGCCAAGAATGGTGAGGAACAGCGCGCTGATGGCGACAATCTCGACGCGCCCGACGCCACCGCGCAAGCTGACGCCGCCGATGACGGCGGCGGCGATCGACTGCAGCATCATCCGGTCGCCGCCAAAGCTTGCCTGGCCGGAGCCGACCTGTGCGGTCAGCAGAATGCCGGTCAATGCCGCAAGGACGCTCGAGATCACGTAGGTGCCAACGATATGGCGCTGGATCGTCACGCCCGACACCACGGCGGCATCGACATTGCCGCCGATCGCGTAAACGTAGCGGCCGAACAACGTGCGCCGCTGTGCAAACACCATCACCAGGATCACGATCAGCGCGACGTGGGCGGCGGTCGGCAGACCAAATGCCTGGGCGCGTCCGAAGCCTTTCACGAATATTTCGGGCATGCCGTAAACGGGAATGCCGTTGGTGATCATGAGGCCGACACCGGCGGTCGCGGACATCGTGCCCAGGGTCACCACGAAGCCGGAGACCTTGAGCTTTGCCACGCAGAAGCCGTTGACGAGCCCGACCGCGACGCCGCAACCGAGTCCGGCCGCGACCCCGCTGGCGATGATGATGACGTTGGAGCCGGGAAATGCGGCCGCGGTGGCCGCCATGGTCTTGGCGGTGACGACGCTCGCCAGGGCGACCACTGCGCCGACCGAAAGATCGAAGCCGCCCGCGATGATGACCAGCGCCTGGCCGCAGGCGACGATCGCCAGCAGCGAGGCGTTGCGCAAGATGTTGAGGACGTTGATGATGCCGTAGAACTGCGCATCGACCGCCGACATGCCGGCCACGAGCACCACAAGCAGCGCCGGCAGCAACCCGATCCGGCCTGCGATCGACCGGAGGCTGACCAAGCCCCGTGGCGCTGCGGCGACCAGGGCCGTGTTCATGCGACCTCCGCGGCGAGATGATCGCGGAAGAAGCTCGAAAGCACATTCTGCTCGGTCTTCGCGGCGCCCGTCAGCTCGGCGGCGATGCGGCCCTGATGCATGACGTAGAGCCGGTTCGACAGCGCCAGCACCTCGGGCAGTTCGGACGACACCACGATCACGGCGGCGCCGGCCTCGACGAGGCGCTTCATGAACTCGTAGACCTCGAGCTTGGCGCCGACGTCGATGCCGACGCTCGGCTCGTCGAACAGGAACACGGTCAGCTCGCGGGTCAGCGCGCGTCCCAGCATCACTTTCTGACGGTTGCCGCCCGACAGCGCGCCGGCGCTCCGTTCGATATTCGGCGGCCGCAGCTGCAGCTGCTCCATGATACCCGCGATCGTCACGCGTTCGGCGGCCTGCCGTAAGACGCCGAAGCGGGCGAAGGCGGGCAGGTCGAGCCCGGTTATCGATGCGTTCTCGCGGATCGGACGGGACAGCGCGAGCCCTTCGGCGATCCGGTTGGCGGGGAAGTAGGCGACGCCGCGCTTGAGGCTTTGTCTTGGCGTTGGAAATTCGTAAGGTGCGCCGTCGATCCGGATCGCGCCCGCTGACGCGCGCTCGATGCCGTAGATTGCACGGATCAGCTCTGACTTGCCGCAGCCGACGAGGCCCGCGATGCCGGTGATCTCGCCGGCCCGGGCATGGAAATTGACCTCCCTGACGCTGCCGTCGGCGAGCGTCAGGTTCTCGACGTCGACCATCACCTTGTCCGGCCGGTGGGCGATGGCGGGAAACAGCAGGTCGATGGTGCGGCCGGTCATCAGCTCCACGAGTTCGCTGTCCGTCGACCTTGCGGCATCGAGGGTCCGGATGTGACGGCCGTCTCGAAGTACCGTTACACGGTCGGCCAAGGCGCGGATTTCGCGCATGCGGTGCGAGACATAGATCAGTCCGACATTTTGGCTCTTCAGGCGCGCGATCAGCTCGAACAGCCGTCCGGTTTCGCGTTCGGTCAACGACGCGGTCGGCTCATCGAGGATCAAAAGACGGACGCGGCCGAGCAGCGCCTTGGCGATCTCGGCCATCTGCTGATGCGCGCGGGACAGGTCGTCGATCCGTTGCGTGGGATCGAGGTCGAAGCCGAGCTCGTCGATCAGCGCCCTGGCCCGCTTGCGCATCTCGCGTGCGCGCAACACCCCGCCGTGGGCGATTTCGCGACCAAGGAACAGGTTCTCTTCCACGGTGAGGCTCGGGATCAGCGAGAACTCCTGGAACACCGGACTGATGCCGATCTCGCGGGCGCGCTGCGGCGTCAGATGCCGGATCTCCTCGCCGCCGAAATGGAACGTGCCTTCGTCGGGTGGAAACGTACCGGATACGACATTGATCAGGGTCGATTTGCCGGCGCCGTTCTCGCCGAACAGGACGTGAAGTTCGCCGGCACGGACATCGAGGTCGACGCGGTCGAGCGCACGGACGCCGGTGAATCGCCTCGATATCCCCCGCAACTGAAGCAAGGGCTCGGCCGGCCTCGGGTCGATCTCGACGTTCATCCGCTTCTCCGTGAGCCGTGAGCAAGCAGGCGGGAGCACGGCTCCCGCCTTGACCGTTCGGCGCGGGTTACTTGGCTTTGACCGAATAGACCGGCGACCAGCTTGCGGGCGCCAGCACGAGATCCATCTGCAATTTCGGTGCGGAGGTCTTGTCGATCACCGTGGCCACCGGCTGGACCAGGCTCATGACCGGCTTCTTCTCGATGAGACGCACGGCCTGGTCGATCGCGATAGCGCCTTCGCCGACGGGATATTGGGTTGCGAAGGCGAGGATATCGCCGCGGTTCAGCGCGTCGAGCATGGCCTGGTTTTCGTAGGACGACACGATCTTCAGGTCGCTTCGGCCGGCCTCCGCGACGGCGCCGATGGCAGCTTCGGCGGTGGGGGCGGTGCCCCAGATCACGTTCATGCTGGGATAAGCCTGCAATGCGTCCTGGATCAACTGAAGTTGCACAGCAACACCGGAGTCGCCGAACTTCTCGGCCAGAATCTTGGCGTTCGAGTCCTTGGCGATGGCCTTCTTGAATCCTTCATTGAACGATTCCGCCCAGCCCGAGCCGGCCGGACCGGGGAACGTCACGATGTTGAGCTTGTCGCCAGGCTTGGTCTGCGCCAGCAGGCCGTCGCCGGTGACCTCGCCCATGGCGACGAAATCGACATAGTTGGCCGCGGGCAGTGCGTTCGGCGGCAGCGGATTGGTGACGCCGACTACCGGCACGCCCTTGGCCTTGGCCTCCTCGAACTTCTTGCTGAGCCCCGCGCCGGAGATCGCGCCGACGATGATCGCGTCCGGTCCGCTCGCCATGCAGTCATCGAATTGCGAAAGCTGCTTGGGCAGATTTTCGTAACCGCCAGCCTCGTAGAGGTTCATGTTGACGTTCATCGCTTCGGCCTGTTTCACGAGGCCGTACGCGACGGCGACCCAGAAGCTGTCCTTCATGTGCGGAAACAGCACGCACAGCCTGTAGGGCTTCTCGGCCTTCGCCAGCGGCGTGTAGTCCGCCGGCTTCGGCGTGCCGGATGACGCGTCGTAGACCTTCATTGGAAACCAAGGTGTCTCGGTCCCGGCCGCCGCCGGCGTGGCGGTGCTGGCAAGCGCGAGGGCCGCGGCGATGCCGAGTACGGAGCGGATCGGCCACAGTCGATTGGAAGAAAGGCCCGTCGTGATCGTCATAGCGCTATCCTCATGGTTTGAATGAAAGTGCAGGCGATGCGGGGGAGGCGACGGCTCGAATCCTCTTTGGTGCATGGACCGCGCCGTCTGCCGGCGGCGCGGCTGCCGCTGACGATCAGCCCGCTTTCCACATCGCTACCGAGCGACGCTCGAATGCTTCGCGGAACTGGCGGGTGGATTCGGGAAGCAGCGCGCCGGTGCCCCAGTCGAGGATCACCGCGTGCTTTCGGATCACATCGAACGCGTTGATCTCTCTGCTGCGGTAGCGCTGTGCCACCTTCTCCGGATCGAGACGGGCATTGGCAACGCGCTCGGAGCGGATCTTGGCACGGAGCGCCGCGGTTGCGACCTTGTCGATTTCGTAGTTGCAGAGCTCGGCGTCGATGGTGTGCACCACGACGCCATAATCCTTGGCGGCACGCTCGACCGAGACATAGTCGTCCTTGATGTCCTCGATCACGAGGTTCGGATCGCGCTCCAGCGGATCGCCGAACCCGCCGCCGCCGGCGGTCGGACGAGAAAAGACGTCGCCTTCGCCGATCGGCACGTCCGAGAAGATCGAGCCCAATCGCTCCTCGGCGGCGCTGCCGGCGCGCTTCAAGGTCAGGCCGTGCGGCATCGACGGCAGGCCACCCTCGATGCCCCACACGATGGCGCGCTCGCGGTCGCAGATATAGGAGATCACGGTCTTCTCGGCCTGCAGCATTCGCGACGTCTTCACCACGCCGGCGCCACCGCGCCATTTGCCCGGGCCGGGCGAGTCCTTGAGGATCTCGCATTCGGTGGTCAGGATCGGATTGGCGCGCTCCTGGCCTTCGACCGGCTGCGACATCAGCCCGGTGCCGAAGCAGGCGGTCGTGACATTGCTGCCGTCCTTGCCGTTGCGGCCGCCCCAGCCGCCCGGCAACCAGTCGTAGAACATGAAGATCGGCTTGTCGGCGCTGCGGGCGTCGAGACCGCCGGTGAGCAGGTATTCGAGATTGAAGGCGCAGGCGAGCGCGCGTTCCGGCATCAGCTTCGACCACATTTCGTAGATCGAGTTCATGATCTTCTCGAACGGCATCAGGAAGCCGGTGACCGCGATCGGCCATTTGGCATCGACGATCGAGCCTTCGGGGGCGATGATGTCAAAGCAGCGGTAGAAGCCGGAATTGAGCGGCAGATCGGGGAAGAAGGTCTTCATGCCGGCGGCAACGGCAGAAAAGGTCGCGCCGAACGCCGAGTTGTAGATCGAGCCGATGGTCGGATGGCTGCCGGTGAAATCGTAGATCGCGCGGTCGCCCTTGATCGTCATCTTGATGCGGATCGGGATCATGCCTTCGCCACCGGCCGGATCGCGGTCGATGTAGTCGACCGTTTCCCATTCGCCGTCGGGCAGCGCTGCGATGCGCTGGCGAGCCGAGCGCTCGACATAGTCCTGCACGGCGGCAAGCCCGGTCTCAACGGTATCGCGGCCGTATTTGCCGACCAGACGCAGGATCTCGCGTTCGCAGACCGCGGTTGCTTCGGCCTGTGCCTGGATATCGCCGATGATCGAGGCCGGGTCGCGGGTGTTGGAGGCGATCAGATGCGCGACGTCCTTGCGCAAGCCGTTCTTGTCGAACAGGCGGACCGGCGTGATGCGCAGGCCCTCGCGGAACATCTCGCGGGCGGCGACGTCGAACGACCCCGGCACGCTGCCGCCGACGTCCGACCAGTGCCCGTTGGACTGGCTGAAGGCGATGATCTTGCCGTCGGCGAAGATCGGACGGATCAGCCGCACGTCGGAAAAATGCGTGCCGCCGGCATAGGGATCGTTGATCGCAAAGACGTCGCCCTCATGCATGTCGCCTTCGAAATGGCGCATCACGTCCTTGCAGGTGAAATGCAGCGTGCCGACGTGGACGGCGATATCCTGGTTGCCTTGTGCCGCACATTCGCCGTTGGCGTCATGCAGCGCACTCGAGAAGTCGCGGTTGTAGATGACGAAGGAGTAGCAGGTCCGCAGCACCTGCTCGCCCATCTGGTCGACGCTGGTGATGAAGGAATTCTTCAGAACCTCGAAGGTTACGGGGTCGAGCGGGAGAGCTCCGGTCATGGTTCACTCCTTCACGCGGATGATGATGTTGAGATATTTGTCGACCTCGGCGGCGGCGCCGGGCGGCACCACGGTCGTCGCATCGAGCTGCTCGATGATCGCGGGGCCTTGAAAGGAGAAGCCGCAGGGCAGGTCGTCGCGCTGATAGACGGGCGTATCGAGCCCGCTGCCCTCGAACCAGACCCTGCGGCGGCCAACCGGCTCGGGGCTAGCGCCGGTCGGCTTGTGAACGGCAAATTCGGCCTTGGGAACCACTCCGACCGCTTTCAGATTGAGACGGAAGAAGCTGACCGGCGCGCTGTCGCGGCGGAAATTGTATTCGCGCTGGTGCTCGGCGTGGAAGCTCTGCACCAGGTCGGCGATCGCGCCGATCGGCTGCGGCGCGTTCACCGCGAGCGAACGCCACTGGCCGCGATACATCATGTCGATCGACCGCTGCAGCACGATATCCTGCTGCGCGACGCCCTCATGGGCGAGCCGCGCGAGCGCGGCTTTCTCAATCTCGGCGAACTGCGCCTCGATCTCGTCGGCGTCGGCGTCGGCCGCGTCGACCATGCAGCTCTGCGAGAAATCGTGCTGCATGTCGACGAGCAGGCAGCCGAGCGCGGAGGTCACGCCGGGATTGGGCGGTACGATCACGACGGGAATCGACAGCTCGCGCGCGACGTCGACGCCATGCAGGGCGCCGGCGCCGCCGAACGCCACCAGCGCAAAGTCGCGCGGGTCGTAGCCGCGACTGATCGAGATCAGCCGCACCGCATCCGACATGTTGGCATTGGCGACCTTGACGATCGCGTCTGCGGCCTCGTGCAGGCCGAGGCCGAACGGCTTGGCGACGCCGCTCTCGACGGCTTTCCGCGCCAGCTCGGGGTCGAGCTTCACCTTGCCGCCCGCGAGGTCGGTGCCGAGCCGGCCCAGTGTCACGTTGGCGTCGGTGTTGGTCGGCTGGGTGTTGCCGTTGCCGTAGCAGGCCGGTCCCGGATGGGCACCGGCAGATTGCGGGCCGTTGCGCAGGGAGCCGGCCGGGTCGGTCCAGGCTAGCGAGCCGCCGCCGGCACCGATGGTGAGCACCTCGATCGAGGCGAAGCGGATCGGATAGCCGAATTCGATGTGCCAGTCCTTGGTGACGCGCGAGCGACCCTCATAGGCGAGCGACACATCGGTGGACGTGCCGCCCATGTCGAGGCCGATCGAATTGGGAAAGCCGCACAGGCCGGCGATATAGCGGCTTGCGATGGCGCCGGCGGCGATGCCGGAGCCGGCGAGGCGCGCCGCAAAGTCCTTGACGCTTGCCGGCGTCATCACCCCACCGCCGGTGTGCAGCAGCAGTAGGTCGCGCGTGTAGCCCTCATGCGCCAGGCGTTCGCCGAGCCGGCTCGTGTAATTGACGACGACCGGGCTCACGACGGCGTTGGCAACCGTGGTCGAGAACCGCTCATGCTCGAAGATCTCGGGAAGCACCTGCGAGGAGATCGACACCGGAATGTCGGGCATCTCCGCCAGCAGGATGTCGCGCATCGCGCGCTCATTGGCGCCGTTGAGATAGGCGTTCATGAAGCAGACTGCGACCGCGGCGACGCCGCGACGCTTGAGGATGCGTGCGACGTCGCGTGCGGCCTCGACGTCGAGCGGTTCGATCACCTTGCCGCCGGCATCGACGCGCTCGGGCACGGTCAGGCGATCGCGCCGCGGCACATAGGGCGGGACAACGTCCTTGTAGGTGTCCCAGAGGTCTTCCTTGTTGGCGCGCCTGATCTCGATGACGTCGCGGAACCCCTTGGTCGTGACCACGGCGGTGCGGGGCAGGCGGCGCGTGATCAGCGCGTTGGTGGCAACCGTCGTGCCGTGCGAGAACAGCGCCACCCTGGAAAGATCGATTCCGGCCTTGGATACGCCGCCCATGATGCCTTCGATCGGATCGCGCGTGGAGGAGGTCTTCTCGATGCGGATGAGACCGGTCGTCTCGTCCATAATGCAGATGTCGGTGAACGTGCCCCCGACATCGACAGCCACACGAAGGTCCTGCACCATGCGTCTTCCTTTCGAACAAGCGTTTCGCCGATCTTAGGCAGAGCGGCGGCTCGGGTTCTTGACGCTGAGCGCAGGAAAACTTGTGCGAGAGAGCGAACCGCATGACGGGCCATGCGTGCCCGGACCGGCGGCGGGCTGCCCCGGAAGCGGTCAGCTAGACGGTCAGATGGGTGCAGTACCGAAGCCCTGTTCAGGCGTTGGCGGCGCGCGAGGTGGCGCGCGCCTCGCTCGGGGTGCAGCCGAACCGGCCGCGATAGTTGCGGCTGAATTGCGCCTGGTCGGCAAAGCCCCATTGGTAGGCGATTTCGGAGATGCTCTTGCGACAGCTCGCGTCGCGCAGCAGGGCGTCGCACATCGATAGCCGCTGGTTGCGGATGTAGGCGCAGACGGTCAGGCCCTCGCCCTCGAAGATCTGGTGCAGGTAGCGTAGCGATATGCCGCAGCCGTCGGCGACCATCTGTGGCGTGAGCCGCATGTCGTCGAGGCGGGCACGGATGAACTGCTCGCAGCGCAGCAGGTGGCCGTTGCGCACCGAGGACGAGTGGCCGGTCAGCACGCGGTCGTCGGATTCGATGGCCATCGCAAGCAGCTCGACGAGGTGCTTGCCCATCATCGCGCGCGCCGTCTCGTCCATTTCCTCGATCCGCTCACTGGAGAGGCGCAGCGTGTCGACGAACAGCGCGCCGACGCTGCGGCTGGCGTCGAATTGGAGCGTGGCGAGGCGCTCGGGCCGCGAAATCCGGCTGCGCAGCACCGCGCTCGGGATCTTCAGACACCACAGCGCCGTCGGATCCTGATGGCTGAACTCGTAGGGGAGGTGGCTGCGCTCGATCAGGAACGCGCCCGGCCGGCAGTGCACGATCTTGCCGTCCTGCTCGAAACGGATTTCGGCAAGTTCGGGCACCGTGATCAGGAAGGATTCCTCGCGCTCGTTCAGGAGGTGCCGTTCATGGCGCTTGTACAGCAGGCCGTTGGCGATGTTTCGCGAGACCGAGAGGGGACCCATCGACCAGGCGCCGAGGCGCGCATTGAAGTCGCGGGTGCTCGGAAAGCGCAGGTCGAGCGAGTAATAAGTCTTCGAGACGACCTCCTGCCAGTACTGGCGGCGCGTCTGCAACGGGATGTCGTTGGTCGTGTAGGTGACTTGCATGTCTCACTCCCCGCCGCCGGCTGTGCCTCCGGTCGTCGTGTCCCCGGCCAAAGTTTGGCGAGGACTGCCGGACGGCGTCAAGTCGAATAAAACGGAAACAGATATTCTAGATTTCGATCGCCTCTTCGGCCTGGTGCCGGTGATCCATGCTGAGAGGAGGCCGGGCCGGCCCCACGCCTGCAACCGCAAAGCGCATGAAATCGCGGAACGCCATCGCGGCTTCCGACGGCTTGGTGTCGCGCCGCCAGGCAAGACCGATATCCATGCTGGGCACCTCGTCCTCGATGACGCGGGTCTCGATCCGCTGTCCCTCCAGCGACCAGGGTCGGTAGATCAGGTCGGAGAGAATGGCGATCCCCATGCCGCCCGCGACCATTGAGCGCACGGCTTCGACCGAGGAGGTGCGGAAGATCGTGTTCGGTTCGAGCGAGGCGTTGCTCCAGTAGCGCATCGAGGTGTGCTTGGCCTCGTCGACGGTGAGCATGACGTAAGGATAGGTGGCGATCTCAGCGAGATGGACCCGCTCGGCACGGGTCAGCGGATGCTCGGGCGCAAGCCACAGGCGGCGCGGCGATCGCAGGAGCGTCTCGCTGGTGAGCTTGGCGTTGTCGCGCAGGTTCGAAACCAGCATCACCGCGAGATCGAGCGCGCCGTCGACGAGCGCGCGTTCGAGCACGTCGCGGGGCGCCTCGAACAGCTCGATCGTGATGCCGGGAAAGCTTGCCTGGAAGCGCTTCTGGTGGCGCGGGAGGAAGTAGCCCGACACGGTGTAGGTGACGCCGATGCGGACCGTGCCGAACAGCGGTCCCGCAGATATCTGCGTGTTCCGCACCGCTTCGGCGACGACGGCGAGGATTTGACGGCCCTGCGACAGGAAGCGGCTGCCTTCCATGGTGACGGTCACGCCGTTCGGCGCGCGCTCCAGGAGGCGGGCGCAGACGGTCGCTTCGAGCTGCTGAATGGCCGCGGTGACCGCGGATTGCGAGACGTTGAGGTCGATCGCCGCCTGGCTGATGCGCCCGGTCTCGGCGGCGGCGACGAAGTAGCGGATCTGTTTCAGAGAAACGGACATCGCGGTTGTTCCGATGTTGCCTAACTCATGAGCGATGTTTCTCAGCCCGGCTGCATTCGTTGCAACTCTCGTGCCGACAGGTGCAGGGCGCGCGGTGACGTCAATATCAGGCGCGAGAGGCCGCAACCGACGGCCTGAAGCCTGGAATGCGCGCGGTCACCCCGATCGGTGGCCGCGGACTTTGGCGGATAGCGACGCGGCTGCCGGCGGCTACGCCAGCGCGTTGTGCAGCTTGCCCAGCAATTCCGACCGGCTCTTGCGGACCGCAAGCGCCTGGTTCATGTCGACCTTGACGAACTTCACCGGCGTGTTGGGTTGCAGCTGGCCGATCAGATCCATGTCCGCGGCGATCACGGTCCCGACCATGAAGTAGCCGCCGCCGGAGACTGCATCACGATGCAGCACGATGGGCTCGGTGCCGCCGGGAACCTGGATCGAGCCGTAGGGATAGCAGGCATCGGTGATGTTGGACGGGTCGGAGCCGGCGCCGAATGGCGGTTCGCGCGGAACGAATTCGAGCGGCTTGCCGCCCTTGAAGCGGTAGCCGATCCGGTCGGCTTCCGGCGCCACCTTCCAGGTGTCGGAGAAGAAGCCGTTGCCGGCCGCCTCGGTGATGCGGTGCCAGTAGAGACCGGGCATGGCGCGCAGTTCCGTCGGCATCCCTGCCGGTTGTCCGCGCAAATCCCTGGCAACGGTTCGTCCGTCCTTGCCCGTTGCGGCGGCACTGCCGATTGGCAGCTCGTCGCCGGCATCGAGCTTGCGGCCCTTGAAGCCGCCGAGCGCGCCGAGCGCGTAGGTCGAGCGCGAGCCGAGGACGACGGGCACGTCGATGCCGCCGGCGACTGCGATGTAGCCGCGCGCACCCTGCTTGAGGAAGTCGAATGAGAGGATCTGGCCGCGCTTCACCCTGAAGCTGGTCCAGGTTTCGCGCGGCTCGCCGTCGAGTTTCGGCGGCAGCTCCGCGCCGGTGACCGCGACGGTTGCGTCCTCGGTGAATTCGAGCTCGGGTCCCATGAACACGGCTTCAAGCACGGCAGCGCCGGCGTCGTTGCCGACCAGCAAATTGGCTGCGACCAGCGCGTGACGGTCCATGCCGCCGGAGAGCGGGATGCCGATATGGTAGTAGCCCGGACGTCCGAGGTCCTGGACGGTGGTCGCAAGACCCGGCTTCAAAACCTTAACGGCCATGGAGAACTCCATCGAGCTTGGCGTTGTAGGCATCAACGTCGCGGTTGAACTCGGTCAGCGAGAACGAGACGTCGCGGATCACCGGCGCAAAGCGGCCGGCGTCGACGTCGGCGACCGCGGCGTCATAGGCCGCCCGGTCGATCGGCTTCCACTTCACGATGTCGCCCGGTCGGAACAGGCACATGAAGTCGCGCAAATAGCTGATGTTCTGGTTGGGATCGTAGATCGGCATCGGCGTGATGCCGAACATCTGGTAGCCGCCGGCGCCGCGCACCGAGTAGATGCAGCTGAAGCAGCCGCCATGTCCGACGGTGAGCTTCGGCGTGTCGGTGCGCGGGCGCAGATATTTCGGCGCCTGAAGCTGCCGCTTGCGCTCGACCATCTGGTAGAGGAAGGGCAGGCCGGCGACGAAGCCGACCATCGAGACGAACCAGGGTGCGCTGGAATGCGACTTGATGAAGGCGTCGACGCCGTCGAGGCCGTTGATGCGCGCGGCGTATTCGAGGTCGGTCCCGTTCGGGTCCTGATGACGCTCGCGGAAGCGCATCAACGTCTCATGCGTCCAGGGATCGTTGTAGAGCACGGGAATCTCGATGATCCGCGTCTTGATCACCGGTTCCGATTTCTCGGATGCGGAATCCAGCCGCTTCAGCTCGGTCAGCAGATCGTCGGGCTTGATCTGATCCGGATCGAACTTGACCTGATAGGACGCGTTTGCCGGGCAGATCTCGGTGACGCCCTTGATCTTCGCGTCGCGCACCGCATTGGTGATGAAGAGGCTCTTGAAAAAGGCCTCGAGCGACATCGCTTCGCCGACCTCGGCGAAAATGTGCTCGTCGCCGCCGAAGGAAAATCGAGTTTGCATGACTAGCGGCCTCCTGTTGCTGACGGGGCGGATTCTCTCGCCATCATGGCGCGACCTTCACGGCCGATGGCGGCTGAGCGGTGGCAAGGCCGGCGGCATGGGACTCCAGCCACGGCTCGAGCCATGCCGTATGGAAGCGTCCGGCCTTGACGTCGGCGTCGCGCGCCAGCGCCTGGTGCAGGGGCTTTGTCGTGGAAATGCCCTCGACGCTGAGCTCGGCAAGCGCGCGCTCGAGTCGTCTGATGGCGCTCGGCCGATCCTTGTCGTGCACGATCAGCTTGCCGAGCAGGCTGTCGTAGAACGGAGGTACCGTATAGCCCGCATAGAGCATGCTGTCGAAGCGTACGCCGTCGCCGCCGGGGACGCTGAGCGCACTCACCGTACCCGGATTGGGCAGGAAATTCCTGGCGGGGTCCTCGGCGTTGATGCGGACCTCGATCGAATGGCCGCTGACGCGCACCGCGTCCTGATGGATGCGCAAGGGCTCACCGCCGGCGATCCGGATCATCTCGCGCACGAGGTCGATGCCGGTGACCATTTCGGTGACGGGATGCTCGACCTGGATGCGGGTGTTCATCTCGAGGAAGTAGAAGTCGCCGGTCCTGTCGTCGTAGAGATATTCGAGCGTCCCGGCGCCACGGTAGTTGACCGCCTTGGCCAGCGCCACGGCGGACGTGCAGAGCTTTTCACGCACCGCCTGGGTGAGCGAGGGCGAGGGGGCTTCTTCCCAGACCTTCTGGCGGCGACGCTGCAACGAGCATTCGCGCTCGAAGCAATGGATCACGTTGCGTCCATCGCCGAGCACCTGGACCTCGATGTGCCGCGCGCCTTCGATCAGCTTCTCGACATAGAGCCCGCCGTCGCCGAACGCTGCGAGCGCCTCGGCCTGTGCCTGCGGCATCAGGTGATGAAATTCCTCGGCGGACCGCGCGATGCGAATGCCGCGTCCGCCGCCGCCGGCGGCGGCCTTGATCATGACAGGGAAGCCGGTTTTCTCGACGAGCGCGAAGGCCGCGTCTGCCGATTCCAGCCGCCCCTGGCTGCCGGGGACGGTCGGCACACCGGCCGAGGCGGCGGCCTCGCGCGCCGCGACCTTATCGCCCATCAGCCGGATCGATTGCGCGGTCGGGCCGACGAAGATCAATCCGGCGGCTTCGACCGCGGCCGCGAACTCGGCATTCTCGGCCAGGAAGCCGTAGCCGGGGTGGATGGCGTCGGCACCGGCGCCGTGCGCTGCGGCGAGGATGGCCGCCTGGTTGAGATAGGATTTTGACGCCTGCGGCGGACCGATATCGACCGACTCGTCGGCTAGTCTCACCGCGAGCGAATCCTTGTCGGCCTTGCTGTAGACCTGGACGGTCGCAATGCCGAGATCGCGCGCTGCGCGGATGATGCGCACCGCGATCTCGCCGCGGTTGGCTATGAGGAGCTTCTTGATCGCCATGGCTGGTCGGGGGCTCAAACGTCGATTTCGGCGATCGGCTGACCGGCCATCACGGCATCCTCGTTCTCGGCCAGGAAGCGAACGATCTTGCCGGCGGCGCCGGCCTTCACCTCATTGAACGATTTCATCACCTCGATGAGCCCGATCGTGTCGCTCTCCGCGACGACGTCGCCGTCGTTCTTGTAGAACGGCTTGTCGGGGGCGGGCTTGCGGTAAAAGATGCCCGGGAGCGGCGAGAAGATCTGCTGCGTTGCCATGGTGTCCTCGTGAGTCGTTGGTTTTTTGCCGCGACGGTTCAGCGTGCGGTGAGATAGGGACGAACCGCTTCGCGGACGGCCTCCGCGATGGCGACGGCGTTCGGCGTGTCGGAGTGAATGCAGATCGAATCGGCGCCGACCACGATGTCGTTTCCCGCCACCGTACGCGTCTTGCCCTCGTTGACGGCTCTCGCGCATCGGATGGCCGCGTCGGCCGGATCCTTCGCCTCGTGCTCGCGCGTGATGATCAGGCTGCCGTCGGCATTGTAGTCGAGGTCGGCATAGTATTCGGCGACGAAGGCGTGGCCGCGGCGCTCATAGACCTGCTGGTGCAGCGTTCCCTTCATGCCGAGCAGCGGCACCTTGTAGACATCGGCGGCGTCCGCCACGGCCTCGGCGATGTCCTCGTTGCGCGACGCCATGCCGTAGAGCGCACCGTGCGGCTTGATATGATTGAGCGCCATGCCTTCGGCATCCAGGAAGGCCTTGAGTGCGCCGATCTGGTAGAGCAGGCAGTTGGTCAACTCCTCGCGGCTGATCTTCATTTCCCTGCGGCCGAATCCCTGCAGATCCGGCAGCGAGGGGTGCGCGCCGACCTTGACGCCGAACTCCTTGGCGAGCTGCACGGTCTTGCGCATGTGGTTGAAGTCGGAGGCATGAAAGCCGCAGGCGACGTTGGCGACGTCGATATGGGGCATCAATGCCTTGTCGTCGCCCATCTTGTAGAGGCCGTAGGCCTCGCCCATGTCGCAGTTGATCACGACCATCTCCTGATTTCCTTCCAACTGGCTTTGCATACGACCGTCGCGGCCGCCCGGGGTGCGTCCGGCGCACCCGGGGCGGCGCGTTGCCGGGTTATTTGGACACCAGATAATCGAGCGGGATCTTTTCCGAGATCGTCCACTGGTCGATCACCTTCGGCTTGCCGGCCTCGGTGTCGACGATCAGGTAACGGCCCTGATTCTGGTGGTGGATGTCCTTGGTGAAGGTGCGCGGCCCGAACAGCGTGGACTCGTCTTTCATCTTCTCGAGCTCGGCTACCACGGGCGCCGCATCGGTCGATTTGGCGCGTTCGACCGCTTTGGCCCAGATATCGATCAGGACGTAGCCCGGATAGACGTACTGGCTGGACGGATCGCCGCCGGTGACTTCCTTGTACTTCTTGTTGAACTCGTTGACCTTCGGATTCGGATCGTCGCCATAGACCGAGCCCTGCACGGGAACATAGAAGTTCGACAGATCCGGAACGGCGTTGATCCAGTAGCTGCCGTCAACGCCCGAGCCGTTCAGGATCATCGACTTGATGCCGGCGGCGCGTATCTGCTTGATGGCGGAGACGGCGCCCGGCATCATCGTGCAGAGCATGATGGCGTCGGGTTCCTTCGGCAGGCTCTTGATCCGCGTGATCTGCGAAGCGATCGAGGCATCGTCGTTCTTGAAGGTGTCGCTGCCGACCAGCTTGGCCTCCTTCAGGCGCGGCAGCATCCAGTCGAAGCCGTCGCAAATGCCCTTGTTGTAGACGGTCCAGCTGTCGAGCAGCCGATAGAAGCTGCGCGCGTTCTTCTTGGTGTACGCCCATTCCGACATGGTTGCGCCCTGCACCGGTGCCAGCACCGAGGCCGAGAACGAGAACGGGCCGACGCCGGGAATCCCGGCCTTGATCGATTCGGCGCAAAGGAAGAAGGAAACCTTGCCGGCGGCCTGCGCCTGCAGGGCCGCGGGTGCACCGTAATCGTAGTCGCAGGAGACGATCACGAGATCGGCGCCCTGGTCGAGCACCGCAAGGCCGGCTTTGGCGCCTTCGGCCTGATCGGTCTTGGTGTCGGCAAACACCGGCTTGATCTTCTTGCCGAGCAGGCCGCCGGCCTTGTTGATCTCATCGATCCGGATCAGCGCCGCGTCCTGCGCCGGCTTGTCATAGGCCTGCATGAATCCGGATGCCGCGGTCGCAAAACCAACGACGATCTCGTCGGCCGCCTGGGCCGGCGTGAACCAGAGCGCGGATGCTCCGGTCAGAATGCCGAGTAATGTCGTAAAGCGCATATGCCACTCCTCCAATTTTACAAACGAGCGTCAGAGCAGTTCCTTCAGTGCGGTCTGGACAGGCCGGGTCAGGCGCGGCTGCAACGGCCATCGGCGCCATGAGAACTCCCGGTTGCGGGTCAATCCCGTCGGCAGGTACATCAGGATCACGATGGTGATTATCCCGATCGCGATCTCCTGCACGCCGTTCGGCAGGCCGACGGTGTGCCCGCCCAGGCTGATGCCCTTCTCGAGATCACGGAACAGCTCGATCAGCACCGATATCGCGACCACGCCCGAAACCGCGCCGCTGAGGCTGTACATGCCGCCGACCACCAGCATCGACAGCGTGATGAAGGTGGTCCGCAGATAGAATGCGCCGGGATTGACGATGCTCAGGAAATGCGCGTACAGCGCGCCGGCGAGCCCGATGATGAAGGCGCTGACGACGAAGGCGATCAGCCGCTCGCGGACGATGTCGATGCCGGAGGCGCTGGCGGCGACCGCTTCGTCGCGTGTGGCGCGCAGCGCGAGCCCCGAGCGCGAGATTGAATAGAGATAGGCGATCGCGATGGCCACGGCGCCGCCGATCCATGCGGTCCAGACATTCATGGTGGGCGGAATGCCGACGATCGAACCTTGTCCGCCCGTCACCGAATCCCAGTTCGAATACACATTGTTGATGACGCCGAGCAGGCCGAAGGTCGCAATCGAGGCGGCAATGCCCGACAGGCGCATGATGACGCGCCCGACGATCAGCGCGAACAATGCGGCGAACAGGCCGGAAATCGGCGTCGCCACCCACATCGGCAGTTGCGCATGAAGCAGCCACGCTGGCAGGCCCTTGAGCGTGATCGACTTCATGACAGGCGGAATGGTGAGCCAGGCGGTCATGTAGGCGCCGAGGCACATGAAGCTGATATGGCCGAACGATAGCAGGCCCGAATTGCCGACGAAGACGTAGAGTCCGACCACCACCATGATGTTGATGAACATCTCGACCACGGTGCGGTTGAAGGCCCGGCTGCCGAACTCATAGGAGAGGGCGGCCATGATGAGCAGCGCCACGATCAGCACGATCGGCGTGATGATCGTTTGCCGGATGACGGACGGCCGCTGCGACATCGATCAGACCCTCTGCTTGGCGGATTTCGGTGCGAACAGGCCCTGCGGCCGCACCAGAAGGACGACGATGACGGCGCCGTAGACGAGCGCGTCCCGGAACACGCGGGCGTCGTGCGGCAAGGTCGCCTGGAACACGACGCTGGCGGCACCGATCAGGAAGCCGGCGGCAACGGCGCCGGGAATACTGCCGAGGCCGCCGATCACGGTCGCGATGAACGCGATCAGCATTACATTGGCGCCCATGCCGATGTCGGCGGTGCCGGAATTGGTCGCCAGGATCAGGCCGATCGCCGCCGCCAGCATGCCGCTGATGGCGAAGGCCAGCAGGATCACGCCGTTGGCGCGGACCCCGAGCATGCGCGCCATGGTGAAATTATCGGCCGCCGCGCGCATCTCGAGCCCATAGCGCGTGCGCTTCAGGAACAGGACGAGGATCACAAGCACGGCCAGCGTGATGATGATGGTCACCACCTGAAGCATCGGGATGTGGGCGCCGAAGACTTCGACCGGCAGGCCGAGGCTCGGCCACAGCGTGATCGACTTCGGCCGGCTGGAAAACAGCATCAGCAGGAGATGCCGGATGACGAAGCCGAGCGCGAAGGACGCGATCATCATCGTCGCCGGATTGGCGTTGCGGAAGCGGCGGAACACGACGACCTCCGACAGGATGGACAGCGCGGCGCCGATCAGCAGCAGCAGCGGGATCAGCAGATAAAATGGCAACTGGCCGGCAAACACGATCGCCGCCGCATCGATCGACGGCCACAGCATGGCGAAGACGCAGAAGGCGATGAAATCGCCGTGCGCGAAATTGACGAGCCGCATGACGCCGAAGATCAAGGCGATGCCGAGCGCGCCCAGCGCATAGAGGCTGCCGAGGCTCAACGCGTCGAAGATGATCTGGAGCAGCTCGCGCATCTCAGTGATCTCCGAAGCCGAAATAGGTCTGCTTCAGGCGATCATCCCTGACCATGTCGGCCGCGGGGCCCTCGAGCACGATGCGGCCGCCGCGGATCAGGACCATCCGCCCGCCCGTCATCATGGCGCGCGTCGAACTCTGCTCGACGATCAGCAGCGTGAGCTTGCGCTGGGCCCGCAGCCGCAGCAGGATCTCGTAGACCTGGTCGATGATCTTCGGCGCGAGGCCCAGCGACGGCTCGTCGATCGCCATAATGCGGGGCGCGGCCATCAGCGCGCGGCCAATGACCAGCATCTGCTGCTGGCCGCCGGACAGCATGCCCGCCGGGCTGTGGCGGCGCTCGGCCAGCATCGGGAATTCCTGGTAGACCCGATCCAGGTCGCCGGCGATTGCCTTGCGGTCGGCGCGCATGCCGGTGCCGACCTTCAGGTTCTCCTCGATCGTCAGCGCGCCGAAGACGTTGCGTCCTTCCGGCACCAGCGAAAACCCGCGCCGGGCGATGTCTTCGGGCGCGGCACCGGTGATCCTTGCGCCGTCGATCATGATGGAGCCGGAGCCCGGCGGCACGACGCCTGCGATGGCGTTGAGCAGCGTCGACTTGCCGGCGCCGTTCGGGCCGGTCACGAACAGGATTTCGCCTTCGTCGACCGTCAATGTCACGCCGCGGAGTGCCGTGAGGCGCCCATAGCTGACCGTGATGTCGTCGACGACGAGTGCGGTCATGACGCCACGGCCGCTTCGGCTGCGACCGGTGGAATCAATTCGTCGCGCTGCGTGCCCATATAGGCATGCCGCACGGCATCGCTGTTGCGGATCTGGGCGGGCGGGCCGACTTCGATGATCTCGCCGGAATCGAGCACAAAGATGCGCTCACAGAGCTCCAGCACGAGGCCGATATTGTGCTCGATCAGCAGCACACCAGCATTGAGCTCGGATGCGATCCTGCGGATGATGGCGGCGAGCTCGTGGCTCTCATGCTCCGACATGCCTGCCGCCGGTTCGTCGAGCAGCAGATATCGCGGCGTGCCCATGATGGCGCGGCCGATGGCAACGCGGCGCTCGTCCGTATAGGGCAGCGCGCCGGCAATGCTGTTGGCGAGATGCGAAATGCCGAGCCAGGCCATCACCCGCTCGGCCTCGCTGATGGCGTCGGGACGGCCTTGACCGAGGCCGACGCCGGTTACTTCCAGGTTGTCCATCACAGGCAGGTCGCGGAAAAGCCGGCCTGACTGGAAGGTCCTTGCCACGCCTTTGCGTCGCAGCATGTGCGCTGCAATGCCGTTGAGTGGTTCGCCTTCCAGCTCCACGGTGCCCGCGCCGACCGGCTGGAAACCGGTCAATACATTGATAAGAGTGGTTTTGCCGGCTCCATTGGGGCCAATCAGTCCGGCGATATGCCCCCGCGGCACGGCCAGTGTAACGTTGGACAGCGCTTTCAGGCCTTCGAATTGGACGCTGACACCGCGCGCGACCAATTCCAAACCTTCGGACATCATCCCAACGCCTTCTCACCCGGAACCGACGGATTGATCTTTCCGTTCCGTCGCGTGATTGTAAAATTCGAAATATCGTTCGCTGATATCGGAAATTTTTATGTCTCTGACGTTCCGTCAGGTTCGGCACTTCATCGCGACGGCGGAAAGCGGACGCGTTTCCGCGGCCGCGGCAGCTCTGAACGTGACGCAATCGGCGGTCACGTCGTCGATCAAGGCCCTTGAGGCCGAGCTCGGCCGCAAATTGTTCGACCGCCATTCCAACGGCGTGACGCTGACGTTTGACGGCCACGAGTTCTTGCAGCGCGCCCGCGCGATCGAGGCGAGCGTGTCAGATGCGACGCGGGGGCCGCATCGCTGGGGGACACAGGTCGACGGCACCGTGGACGTGGCCGTGAGCTATACGGTTGCCGGATATTTCCTGCCGCCGCTGCTGACGCGGTTCTGGCGGTCCTTCCCGGGCATCACGGTCCGGCTGCACGAGTTTCAACGCGATGCGATCGAGCAGAGCCTGATCAGCGGCAGCGTCGATGCGGCCATCATGCTGATCGCGAACCTGCATGACCGGCACTCCATTCGCTCGCGACTGCTGTTGCGCTCGGCGCGTCGCTTGTGGACATGCGTCAATCATCCGCTGCTGCGCAAGGACAACATCAAGCTGACCGACCTCGCGAGCGAGCCTTATCTCATGTTGACCGTCGACGAAGCCGAGCGCTCCGCAATGCGCTACTGGCAGCACACCGCGCACGTGCCCAACGTCATCTTCCGCACCCTGTCGGTGGAGGCCGTCCGCAGCATGGTCGCGACCGGGATGGGGATCACCATCCTGTCGGACATGGTCTACCGTCCCTGGTCGCTCGAGGGACATCGCATCGAGCTCAAGACGCTTGATGACGACGTCCATACCATGGATGTTGGGCTTGCCTGGAAGGGCAACGCGACGCTTTCACCGGCGGCCCGCGCCTTCTGCGAGTTCGTCGCCCATTCCTATCCCGGATCGGAGCCGTTCACGTTGGACTAGCGGCCCGGAGAGGCGCCATTCCAACTCAGCCATGGAATTATTTGACCGGATGGTCAATAAATGCTGGTTCGGACGCGGCCCGGCGCAAGCAGGGCGGTGATCCCGGAATTTTGCCGTCATTTGATTCACATCTCTGGACGAAGGCCGATTAGCCGGCCGATGGAACGGAAAGACATGGCCCGATCGCGCGCCAAGGACTACGACGACAAGCGCCTCTCGATGCTGCATCGCTCGGCCGAGCTGTTTGCCGCGTCGGGCTATGTCGGCACGTCGATGAACACGATCGCGGACGCGTGCGGTGTGTCGAAGGCGCTGCTCTATCACTATTACCCCGACAAGGAGGCGATCCTTTTCGACATCCTGTCCTCGCATCTCGAGAAGCTCGTGGCGGCAGTTCGGAAGGCGAGCGCGCAGGCCGGCGATCCGGTCGAGCGCTTCCGAACGATCGTTGCGACCCTGCTCGAGCTCTACCGGCATGCCGACGCCGAGCATCAGGTCCAGATCGCAAGTCTCAAGCTGCTGCCGAAGGACAAGCGGCAGCCGCTGCTTGCGAGCGAGCGGATCCTGGTCGGGATCATGTCAGATGTGCTCGCCGCGGCCGTGCCGGCGGCGAAGCAGAAGCGCGTCCTCAAGCCGCTGACAATGAGCGTGTTCGGCATGCTGAATTGGCATTATATGTGGTTTCGCGAGGGCGGGCCGATGACCCGCGCTGAATATGCCGACTTCGTCGCGCAACTGGTGTTGGCGGGTGCTGCGGATGCGGCCGCCACCCGGCCGCGCAGCAAGGCAAAGCCCGCCGGCCGAAGCCGGCAGGCCGCGTTGCTCTGAGCTGCGCGTTACGCCCGCATCGCATTCATCGTCAGAAGTTCATATGTCGCCGCGGTCTCGCCGGTCCCGGTCGTGATCTCGACGTCCCAGCGCACCTCGCCATACTGCTTGTTGCGCGGCGTCTTCTCCTTCGCGGTCAGGCGCACCTGGATCTGTTCGCCCGGTTGGACCGGCTTCACGAAGCGCAGCGAGTCGAGGCCGTAATTCGCCAGCACCGGCCCGTAATCGGGGTCGACGAACAGGCCGGCCGCAAACGACAGCAGCAGGTAGCCATGCGCGACTCGGCCCGGGAAGAACGGATGTCCCTTGGTCGCTTCCTCGTCCATGTGGGCGTAGAAGGTGTCGCCCGTGAAATGCGCGAAGTGCTCGATGTCGTCGAGCGTGATCTGCCGCGCCTTCGAGACCAGCGTGCGGCCGATCTCGAGATCGTCGTAGTGATAGCGGAACGGGTGCAGGTCACCCTCGAGCACCGGGCTGCCCTTGAACCAGCGGCCGGTTACGCCGCTTAGCATCGCCGGCGAACCCTGCAACGCGGTGCGCTGCATGTAGTGCTGGAGACTGCGGACGCCGCCCAGTTCCTCGCCGCCGCCGGCACGGCCCGGTCCGCCGTGAACCATCTGCGGCATCGGTGAGCCGTGTCCGGTGTGCTCGGTCGCGCAATCGCGATCGATGATCGCGACACGGCCGTGAAAGCTGCCGATGCCGAACGCGAGTTCGGTCGCGGCCGGGATGTCGTGGGTGTAGACCGATGCGACCAGGCTGCCGCCGCCGCGATTGGTCAGCGCGACGGCCTGGTCGAGATCGTCATAGCCCATCACGGTGCAGACCGGCCCGAACGCCTCGATCTCGTGCACCGCGGTTGCGGCGAGCGGCTTGGAGCAGTGCAGCAGCAGCGGCGGGACGAACGCGCCGCGTTTGGCGTCGGCGTCGATGAGCGGGACGTTGTCGGGATCGCCGGCCACCAGTTCGGCCTCGGTGCGAAGCCGCGCCACATGAGCAAGCACATCGCTGCGCTGGGCGAGGCCGACGAGCGGTCCCATCCTGACCTTCTCGTTCTCGGGATTGCCGATCGTGACCTTGGTGAGACGCTCGCGCAGCGCCGTGATGACGGCGTCGATCTGCGCTGCCGGCGCCAATGCGCGGCGGATCGCGGTGCATTTCTGCCCGGCCTTGACCGTCATCTCCTTCGCCACTTCCTTGATGAAGAGGTCGAACTCCGGGGTTCCCGGCACGGCGTCCGGCGCCAGGATCGCGGCGTTGAGCGAATCCCGCTCGGCGATGAAGCGGACCGCTTCGCGCGCGATGACCGGATGCCGTTGCAGCTTTTGCGATGTGTCGGCCGAGCCCGTGAAGGACACCACATCCTGGCAGGTGAGATGGTCGAACAGGTCGCCGGTCGATCCGACGATGAACTGTAGCACGCCTTCCGGCAGTGCCCCGGACTCGGTGATCATCCGCACCAGCTCGTAGGCGACATAGGAGGTGACGGTCGCGGGCTTGGTGACGACGGGAACGCCGGCGAGCAGCGCGGGCGCCAGCTTCTCCAGCATGCCCCAGCACGGGAAGTTGAATGCGTTGATATGCACGGCAACGCCGTGCAATGGCGTAACGATGTGCTGACCGGCGAATGCGCCGCCCTTGGAGAGCCCCTCGACGTTGCCGTCGAGAAGGTATCTGGTGTTCGGAAGCTCGCGGCGTCCCTTGCTGGCATAGGCGAACAGCGTGCCAATGCCGCCATCGACGTCGATCATGGCGTCGGTGCGGGTTGCGCCCGCATGGAGCGACAGTTTGTAAAGCCGGTCCTTGTGCTGACTCAGATAGTCGGCCAGCGTCTTCAGCAGGCCCGCACGCTGATGGAACGACAGTTTCCGGAGATTCCTGCCGCCGACCGCAAGGCCATAGGCGAGGATCTCGCGCATGTCGAGATCGCTCCTGGTCGCGAGCGCCACGACATCGCCGGTCACGGCACTGTGAATCTCGGCAGCCGGTTCGCCGGAACCGGTCCAATGTCCACGGACGAAGCTGTTGAGCTTCATGACAGGCTCTGCCGCTCGCGCGGCGCCGGATTGAGGCTGTGTCATTGAAATCGAACCCTTTGACCTGTGATCTATGTTGCGTCTTGCCGTGGCGGCGGAATGTTCAATCCTGCGTCTAGGCGCGTCCGACGAAGCGCGGCGCGCGTTTCTCGAGGAACGCGGTGACGCCCTCGGCGAAATCCGACGTCCGCCCGGCGCGGCCCTGGAAATCGCGCTCGAGGTCGAGCTGCGCATCGAGCGTGTTGGTCTCAGACGCATCGAGCGCCTGCTTGATCAGCGCCAGGCCATCCGTGGGTTGCGTCGCGAGGTTGGCGGCGAGGGCGTGAGCCTCGGTCATCAGATCCGCATCCTCAACCATCTTCCAGATCATGCCCCATGACTGCGCCTGTTCTGCGGAGACAGGCTCGGCCAGCAGGGTCAAGGCGCGTGCCCGGGCAGGTCCGACCAGCCGCGGCAGGAACCAGGTGCCACCGGAATCCGGGACCAGGCCGAGCTTGGCGAAGGCCTGAATGAACTTGGCCGACCGTGCCGCGATCACGATGTCGCAGGCAAAGGCGACGTTGGCGCCGGCGCCGGCCGCGACGCCGTTGACCGCGCACACGACCGGCATCGGGATGCCGCGCAGCTTGCGCACCAGCGGGTTGTAGAATTTTTCAATCCGCACGGAGAGATCCGGCGTCTTGCCCGGCGTGAAGACGCCGTCCGAAAGATCCTGGCCGGCGCAGAATCCGCGTCCGGCTCCAGTCAGGATCAGCGCGCGGCAGGATCTGTCCTGCTCGGCGTCCGTCAACGCGGTGAGCAAGGCGGTGTGCAGTTCGGCGCTGAATGAATTCAGGCGATCGGGCCTGTTGAGCGCCAGCACGCGATATCCGTCGCGGATATCGGTCAACACCAAATCGCTGACCATGATTACCTCCCGTTGCGGCTTCTGATGACCGAAGGTCGCGTGACCTGCGTCTGGATTACTATTGACCGTCCGGTCAGTCAATTATAATTGTCCACACTCCGACATGGACGGCGTCTTCCGGTTTATCGATCGAGGACGATTCTATTCCCGGTCGCGATCTCGCGCACGACGTCAGATGAGCGTCGCGCGCGCTGCGCTGCGTATTTGCGAAGCTGATGCGCGATGCTTGACACTTGTCAGATCGAGCCATCGGCGGAACCCGCGAAAGGTTCACGTTTGCAGCCGCGCTGCATGGCGCCCATGCTGCGCTGTGCGCCGCCACAAATCAGCCGTATATGAGCGGCGACTTCCGCCACCATGGGGCGAGCCGATGACAATGCAGTCGGGCGATATCACAGGGTTTCGATTCTCGACCGCGCATTTCGGCGAGCGGGACCGCTTGCCGATTTTTCGCGAGCAGATCGGGCGGATGATCGTGAAGCTCGATCCGGAACCGCTCGACGACGGCGCGTTCCATGCTGAAGCGAGTGTGCGCGAACTGTCGGGGCTCGGGATCGGATCCTGGGCGTGCAGCAATCTCAAGATCGCGCGGCCGCGCGAATTGCTCGACGGCAATGACGACCTCGTGCTGACGATCATCACCAGCGGCAACGTGCGCGCATCACAGCGTGGCCGCGACATCGAGCTTAGCCCGGGTCAGGCCGTACTGCAGTCGAGCGCGGAAGCCGGCACCATGGTGGTCCCGGTGTCGCCGAGCCGCTTCGTCGGCCTCCGGTTGCCGCGCAAGGCGCTCGCCTCGCTGGTTCACGATCCCGAAGACATGCTGATCCGCCCGTTGCCGGCGAACACCGAAGCGATGCGGCTGCTTGCGCTTTACATCAGGGAACTCGACGACAGCTATCAGCTTTCGACTCCCGAGCTGCGGAACGCGGTCGTCAAGCATCTGACCGATCTCGGTGCGCTGATCATCGGCGCCAATCGCGACGCGGCGGTTGCCGCGGAGGATGGCGGGCTGGCGGCCGCGCGGCTTGCCGCGGTCAAGGCCGATATCAGCGACAATCTCAGCTATGGCGACCTCACACTGCCCGCGGTCGCGGCGCGGCTGAAGCTCACGCCGCGCCATATCCAGCGGCTGTTCGAGGGCGTAGGCTCGACATTCTCGGAATTCGTGCTCGGCCAACGGCTGGCGCGCGCGCATCATTTGCTGACCGATCCGCGCCACAGCCGCAGCACCATCGGCACGATTGCGTTCGAAGTCGGGTTTGGTGATCTTTCCTACTTCAACCGTACCTTCCGCCGGCACTACGGCGCGACGCCATCGGATATTCGTGCGGTGCCGCGGCGTTCCTGACCGAACGCCTGAATTCCCCTTGTGCCGTCCGACCGCTCCTTACGGCTCTCCGCAACCGGGCACCCGCCGGATCTGTTCGATGAGCCGCTGATGACGCTCTGCGGATAGCGCGCGCTCGTTCGCGCACATCAGCATGGCGACGCATGTCGCCTGCGGCCCCGAAGGCCAGGCGATGGTGCCGTCGATCGCGCCGTCGCATTTGAGGTACGCGTTCTTCGCATCCCAACGGATCGCGCTGTCGGGTGCTGATGTCGCTGCTGCCGCGATGACCGCCATTGCAACGAGCGCGGCGGATCGAAGCGTCCAACGAAATTGTGCGAGAAGGCGCTTGTCTATCTTCATGGCGATCGGAAGTCGTGCGAGGCAGCCGATCATTAAGGGCGCGTCGGCGCGCTCGCAAGCCTGTCGTCCGGCATGACGTGTGATGTCGAAGAGAAAAGATCGCGGCCATCGCGAACCTGTTGAGTGTTGGGCGCACTCATTCAGGAAGGATTGGGCTTATGTCGACTTCACTCATTCGATCAGCACCAGTGATTCTCTGCCTTCTAGCGGGAATAGCGCCGATCGCCACCGAGGCCGCGGGTGCAAAACCTGTGCTCAGGATCGAGAACGGGTTCCAGCAGACCGTCGCGGTCTCGGCCGGCAGCGAACTCTCGTTTGGACCACCGCGGCAATCGCCGATCCGGCCTGGTGGCAACAGCGCCGGCGAGATCACGATCTCGCTTGCGGCCGGCGCTGCCGCCGGCATTGCCAAGCTGCATGTTTTCGAGCGCAGTGCTGTCCCGATCGGATTCACGGTGACGGCCTGGCAGGGCCGGAAATCGATCGCTGTCGTCAAGCTTTGCGGTCATCTCGAGATGGACAGTTGGGGCGTGCTGCCGATCGAGACGACGCACGTCGACGTCTCCGATTTCTTCCCGGTCAAGGACGGATGCGACTGACTGCCGCGAGTTTGCTCCCCCAATCAAGAGAGAAGGAATGACCATGCCTCCGATAGCCAAAGGGGCCTTTCTAGTCCTGCTTGCCGGCCTGATGCCCTGGTGCGCGCGGGCGAACGACACGTCCGCTGCGCTGGAAACCGGTGGCCTGCGCTTCAAGCAAGACGCCGATATCGTGATGCGCTCCGAGGATCTGTTCATCTCCGAGAAGCAGATCCGGATCGTCTATCGGTTCTTCAACACCTCGGCTGCCGACAAGACGATCATGATCGCGTTCCCGATGCCTGACATTGTCGGCAAAGAGGGGGACGAGAATATCGGACTCCCCACCGACGATCCCGAGAACATCTTTGATTTCCACGTCGCGGTCGACGGCAGGGCGGCCGCGCCGCATCTCGAACAGACGGCGCTTGCGAACGATGCGGATCAGACGGCGCTGCTGCGGAAGCTCGGAATTCCCCTGATGCCAATCAGGGGACCGGCGGGCGAGCTGCTCGACCGGTTGCCGAAATCGAACTGGCCGGAGCTCGTCAAGCTCGGTGTCGGCGCCATCGAGACCTACGGGTCGGGCGGCCCGATGCAGGATCATCTGGTGCCGACCTGGACGTTGCGCTCGGCCTATACCTGGACGCAGAGCTTCCCTGCGGGCCGGGAGATCACGTTCGAGCAGACCTACCGTCCGAGCGTCGGCGGCTCGGTGCAGACCATCATCGGCGGCGACAATTGGCGCAGCAATCCGGAAGCGCCGGCGTTCCTTGCTTCATACTGCATCGACGATGATCTGATCCGCACCATCGAGCGGGCGCGTGCGACGAGGCGCGCGCCCTATCCGCCGTTCAGCGAGCGGTCGATTGCCTATGTGCTCTCGACCGGCGCCAACTGGGCGGCACCGATCGGCGACTTTCACCTCACAATCGACAAGGGCGAGCCCAACAATTTGGTCAGCTTCTGTGCCGATGGCGTCAAGAAGACGGGACCGACTCGCTTCGAGGTCCGCCATTCGAACTTCAGGCCGTCACGAGACCTGAAGATTGTCATCTTCGTTCCGAATCCGAATTAGCGCGGGCGGAAGCAATGCAGTGATTACGAACGTGGTTGCATGATGTCGCATGCGTCCCATTCCCCGTCGCATCCGTCCGAGCCGCGCATCATTGGGGCGCCTAAAAGGCAGCCCCCGCGCAATCAGCTTGAGCGGGGCGATTCACCGATAGCAACCAGCGAGGCCACCAATGACTGACACCACCACTTCATCGTTCGTCGATGCTGCCGCTGCGCTCGCGCCGCGGGTTCAGGCATCCGTGCAGGAGAGCGAGCGGTCGCGGCGGCTGCCTGTCCCGCTGATCGAAGCGATGGCACAAGCAGGGCTCTTCCGCCTATGGGTTCCGCGCGCCATCGGCGGCGAGGAGGCTGAGCCGATGACTCTCGTTCGGGTGGTCGAGGAGATCTCGCGCGCCGACGGTGCCGCCGGCTGGTGCATGGCCATCGGGGGCGCCTATGGCGTGTTCGGCGGCTATCTCGGGAAGGACGCCGCGCGCGACATCTATGGCAGCGATCCGCTGGTCCGGACGGCGGGAGCCTTGCGGCCGTTCGGCATCGCCAGGATCGTCGATGGCGGTTATCGCGTCACAGGCCGCTGGCCGCTCGGAAGCGGCTGCCAACACTCCGGCTGGATGATAGGCAATTGCCGGATCTTCGACGGCGACCAACCGCGCTTGCGCCCCGACGGCACCCCGGTGATGCGCTTCATGCTGTTTCCGACCGCGCAATGCGAGATCATCGACACCTGGCACAGTATCGGGCTGCGCGGCACGGGCAGCCATGACTATGCGATCGCGGATGCCTTCGTGCCATCCGCGCGCTCGCTCTCGTTTCGCGAACCGCCGGTGGAGCAGGGGCCGCTTTATGCGTTTCCGACCATCGCGCTGTTCGGGGCGGCACTTGCGGCCGTGCCGCTCGGCATCGCCCGCCACGCGATCGACATTCTGGTCGAGCTCGTCGGACGAAAGATCGCGTCGCGCTCGCGCAAGCTGCTCCGTGAGGATGCGCTGATCCAGGCCGATTTCGGCCGCGCCGAGGCCTTGCTGGGTTCGGGACAGGCTTTCCTCTACGGCAAGCTGGAAGAGGCGTGGCAGGCCGTCAGTGCCGGCGAGGTGCTCAGCGTTGCCGAGCGCGCCACGCTGTGGCTGGCTTCGACCCATGCGGCGAACACGGCCAAGCAGGCGACCGAGCTGATGTTCGGTGCCGGCGGCTCGTCCGCGCTGGACGTGAGCTGCGGGCTCGAACGCTGCGTGCGGGACGTCCATGCTGCCGTCCAGCACCTCACTTTGGCACCGGCCAACTATCAGATGGCTGGTGAGGCGTATCTCGGCGCGGACATGCGGTCGACGCCCTTGCTGTTCTCCGATGACCGCGAGGAAGCGCGCCCCCAAGCTGCCAACCCGAATTAGCGCCGGCGCGTTCCGCACATGATGAGCATGCCAAGGATGGTCCTGAAGCCTGCTCTGCGCCTGCTTTTCTGTATCGGCGGGTTGGCTGGCCCGGCATCGGCACAGTCCACCGATCCACATCAACCGACGGTGCTCGGCGTCGGTGTCAATCGCGCCAACATCACCAATGATATCAGCGGCCATTACTACAGCTTCATGGCGGGGCCGGGCCATGTCGATGTCGAGCTCGCCTTCAAGGAGATGGGCGTGGCCGGCCGTCCGCTGCCGCAACATCTCAACTTCGACTTCTGGAATGCGGACGGCGTTCGGCTGTCCCACATCGAGGTCCTGTCGCAGGGCGGCATCGCCCGCCGGCACACCGATGCCGATTTGCCGGCGCGACAACGAATCAATCTGGCGGTCTCGACGCAATGGGGTGCGATCAAGGTCGGCGGCTACTACGAGATCGAGCTGAAAGGCGATGTTGAGGCGGCAGCACCACCGGTCGGAGCCGACGTCAAGCCGGCGGAGTCCGAGCTGTTGGTGCGGCCGTGATCGAACAAGCCATCAGCTGTGTGCTGACGCGCACACAGGGCGATTCCAGGCGCCAATGCACGGCAACGTGTTTCACATTGTTGCCTAATGTCGCATATGTCCAATCCCCCGTCGCCTCAGTCCGAGCCTGCTGCTCATCGCGCGCATACAAGGCAGCCCCGGTGATCGTTGCGGCCGGCGATACCAGTCGATTGCGATGCATTGAGGCGACTTGAGACCATCGAGGAGAATATGATGAAGTTTGCACTTCGAGGATACTTTCTTGCGCTTGGCACGAGCCTGGCATTGTCCAGCGCGGCCATGGCCCAGGATATCAGTGTTGCCGTGGTTGGGCCGATGACCGGCTCGGAGGCGAGCTTCGGTCAGCAGTTCAAGAACGGTGCTGACCTCGCCATCGCCGACATCAATGCGGCGGGCGGCGTGCTCGGCAAGAAGCTGAAGCTGGAAGTCGGCGACGACGCCTGCGATCCGAAGCAGGCGGTCTCGGTTGCCGAGAAGATGGCAGGCGCGAAGATTCCGTTCGTGGTTGGGCACTTCTGCTCGTCGACCTCGATTCCGGCCTCGGACGCCTATGCCGAAGGTAACGTGCTGCAGATCACGCCGGGTTCGACCAACCCGCTCTTCACCGAGCGCGGGCTGTGGAACACGTTCCGCGTCTGCGGCCGCGATGACCAGCAGGGCATGGTCGCGGCCGCCTATATCATCAAGAACTACAAGACCAAGAACGTCGCGATCATCCACGACAAGACGACCTACGGCAAAGGCCTTGCCGACGAAACGAAGAACGCCATCAACGCGGCGGGCGTGAAGGAAAAGCTCTATGAAGCCTACACCAAGGGCGACAAGGATTTTGCCGCGCTGGTGTCCCGCTTCAAGAAGGAGTCGATCGATTTCGTCTATGTCGGAGGCTACTACGCCGAGGCGGCATTGATCCTGCGCCAGATGCGCGAGCAGGGCGTCAATGCTGTGCTGATGGGCGGCGACGCCTTGGTCGACAAGCAGTTCGCCGCGATCGCGGGTCCGCTTGCCGAGGGCTCGCTGTTCACCTTCTCGCCCGATCCGCGCAAGAAGGTGACCGCGGCCGCGACCTTGAAGAAGTTCAAGGACAAGGGCATCGATCCGGACGGCTACACGCTCTACAGCTATGCCGCGTTCCAGATCTGGAGCCAGGCCGTCACCCGCGCCCAGACCACGGACGCCAAGAAGATCGCGGCGACCATCAAGAGTGGACACTGGGACACCGTGCTCGGCAACATCAGCTACACGCCGAAGGGTGACATCACCCTGATCGACTACGTCGTCTACCGCCGCGACAAGGACGGCAACTACGCCGAGCTGCCTGCGGCCGGTCAATGATCGCTGGCCGCGACATCGGCGCTCCTCCCTGATCGATGTCGCGGCCTGAGCGCCGGCTCACAGCGCCAACGGACCAACCCTCTGCCAGCCCCGAGGTGTTGGCGCTGTGACGCCTGGTCTGCGGCGGACAAGCTGCCCTTGGGCAGGTTGCCGCATCAGTCATCGCGTCGAGCTGATCCCGCAACAACGATCCCTTTGAATCCAATCTCGATCGATCACGGCAACCCAAGAGGCAACACGTGTCTGACATAAGCCTGAGCAATGGCGGCGGCTGCGGCGGTTCAGCCGATTGGCACGCTGCGGGACAATCCCAAGGACCGTCTCAAGGACCGTCCCACTCCTACCCGCTGCTGGTGCGCGATCACGGTCTTGGCGCCGCGCTGAAGCTGTTGCTCGAGACCCTGCCTTATGCGCTGGCGCGATGGGGCGTGTTGCTGGGCTTTGCCGCCGCGTGCGTGGTCTGGGCCATCGTCGCCGTGGGCGGCGCGGTCTGGCTCGGCACCCATGTCGCCAGCGTGTTCGGCTATTGCTGGCTGCTTGGCATCCTGTTGCTCGGCGGATGGATCTGGGGCGCCATCCTGCGCTACACGCTTCACATGATCGCCTGCGGCCATGTCGCCGTGCTGACCGAGCTGATCACGCATGGCCGCATCGGCAACGGCAGCGAAGGGCAGTTCGCCTACGGCCGCCGGATCGTGATGGACCGGTTCGGCGAGGTCGCGATCCTGTTCGGACTTGGTGCGCTGATCCGCGCCGTGCTCCGCGCGTTTCACAATGCGCTCGATACGCTCGGCGATTGGCTGCCGGCGCCCGGCATGAAGGCGATCGTCGGTCTGCTCAACACTATCCTGTCGGCCGCGACGCGCTATCTGGACAAGGTGGTGCTGTCCTACGATCTGGCGCGCGGCGGCGCCGATCCGAAGCGCAACATCCAGGACGGACTGGTCTATTATTGCCAGAACGCCAAGCCGATCCTGGCGACGTCGGTCTGGATGGTCATCGTCGAGCGCATCCTCAGCATCCTGCTTTGCCTGCTGCTGCTGGTCCCCGCCGGCGTGGTGACGGTCTGGTTGCCGGAGGCTGTCAGGGAATATGGCGCCATGGTCACTGTCTTCATCGCGGCCCTGCTGGCGGTGACGGTGCGCGCGGCATTCATCCAGCCGCTATTTTTGATCTGCATGATGATCCGCTTTCACGCGCTGATCGAGAACCAGCCGATCAATTCGACCTGGGTCGGTTATCTCGACGGCCTCACAGACAAGTTCCGGCAGATCGGACGCTGAGACCGGCGGATGGCAGGTCATGCCGAACTGCAAGCCAGCCGGCCGGTGCCTGATGCTGATGTTATTTCGCAACGGAGATGTTTGGTGACCGATATTACGCTCGACAATGACGGCGTCAGGCTTGCGGCTTCGGTCGATGGCCCGCCGGACGGTGAACCGATCCTGTTTCTGCACGGCCTGTCGCTCAGCCGAGACACATGGCAGGAAACCGGCGGCCGGCTGAAGGACCGATATCGGGTCTGGACCCTGGATTTCCGGGGACACGGGCACTCGGATCGGGCCCCGAGCTACGCGCTCGCCGATTATGTCTCGGACGCGGAGACTGCATTGGGGGCAATCGGGCGTCCGGCGGTGATTGTCGGGCATTCACTCGGCGGCTGCGTGGCCGGTGTGCTGGCACAGCGCGGTGATGCCAATGTGCGCGCCGCCTTCCTCGAGGATCCGCCATGGTATCTTGGGCAGCCGGGCGAGTGGGAGAAATCGGCATTCCCAAAACTGTTTTCGATCGTCAGCGCGCGTCAGGCTGCGTGGCAGCAGGCGCGCGCGCCACTCGGGACGTACCTTGCGTTCCTTGCAGACTCTCCGACACCCATGGGCGGGATCGGCCGCGATCATTACGGCTCCCGACATCTGTTGAGCCATGCGTCTGCGCTGCAGCGGCAAGACGGGCGGTGCTGGGCGGACGGAAACGTTGCAACCTCCGTTCTTGCGGCGATTCCGATCGAACGGGAATTCCTCTGTCCCGTCAGGATCGTTCAGGCCGATCCTGGATGTGGGGCGGCGTTGCTGGAGGACCACGATGCGCGCTTCGCGCACGACAATCCGCATGCCGACATCGTTCGCTATGAGGGATGCGGCCATTCACCCCATCGCTCTATTGCGTTCGAGCAACGCTTCGCGGCGGATCTGCAAGCTTTCCTGTCGAACCTGCAGCCTGAGTGAGTACGGGCGCGGCCGCCTCCATTAACGAACCGAAGACGGGTAGATCCATGCAAGAGACGTCCGGTTACGATCCGAACTATGTGATGGGGCGTTCGACCGCGGAGACCGACAGGCTCAAGCGCCAGTCGCAGCTCTACGATGTGTCCACATGGCAACTCCTGAAAGAGGCCGGGCTCTCGCGGGGCATGAAGGTGCTCGACGTCGGAAGCGGCGCCGGCAACGTGTCCTTCATCGCCGCTGGCCTGGTCGGCGAGAGCGGCGCGGTCGTCGGGGTCGACAGCAACCCCCGCCATCGTCGAGGAGGCGGCGGGCACGGCGCGCTCGCTCGGCCTGAGCCAGGTCTCGTTCCAGGTCGGTGACATCAACACGATCAAGCTCGACCGGGATTTCGACGCGGTCGTCGGCCGGCTCGTGCTGATCTATGTGAAGGATCCCGCGGCGCTGATTCGGCACTTGCTCGGGCACGTCAAGCCCGATGGCGTCGTGGCGTTCCAGGATCTCGACTGGGGCGAGGGGCCGATCGCCAATCCGCCGTCGCCGCTGCTGTCGCAGGCGTGGGGCACCGTGAAGGAGATGTTCAAGCGGGCGGGTCTGAACAACCGCATGGGATTGTCGTTGCACGGCGCCTTCGTGGCAGCCGGGCTTCCCGCGCCGCGCATGGGCCTGTTTGCGCCGGCCGGAGGCGGGGCGGATTTCGACGGTTACGATTACATGGCGAGCGGTCTGCGCAGCAATCTGCCGCATATCGTCAAGCTCGGCGTCGCCACCGAAGCGGATCTGGCGCTGGACAGTTTTGCCGAGCGCCTGCGCAGCGAGGTGGTCGCCATGCATGGCGTCTTTGCGCTGCCGACCTTCGTCGGCGCATGGTCGCGCAGGCAGCCGGGCTGAACCGCGACCTCAGGCATTGTCAACGACCGCGTCGATGAACGTCCCGGCCAATTCCCTCAACTGCTTGCGGCTGTATCCGGCGCGCTCCATCACGGCCAACCCGCGGGTGTACGTCACGATGACGCGCGCCAGCCGGCTCGCATCGGCCGCGCTGCGCTTACCCGGCCCCGTGCCGATGGCCTTGCCGATCAGCTGCTCAAGCCGCGTGAGTACATCCTGCACCCGCTGACGCACATCCGTGCTTGAAATGGCCGCGTCGAGCGCTGTGCGTGTGGTCAGGCAGCCGCGTGGCGGCGAACCGTCGGTCATGTTGACGATGATCATGTCGAAGAAGCGCCTCAGCCCCGCCGCGGCGTCGGCGTTGGACAACGCGTTGCCGGCCGCCTCCAGGAACTGCCCGGTATACTGATCGAAGGCGCGTAGGAAGATCGCTTCCTTGTCGCCATAGGCGTTGTAGAGGCTGCCGCGCTGCACGCCGGTCGCCGCAGCGAGGTCCTGCATGGTCGCGTCGTGCAGCCCCTTGCGCCAGAACACGTCGAGCGCGGTTGCGATCATCTCGTCCTCGTCAAACTGACGCACGCCTACCATGCGATTCGCTCCAGCAGATCATTATTGACACTATCGTCAAGATTGACAATCATGTCAAGAATGATGCCCAGGAGGTCCAAATGATCACCGCCGTCACGACGTTCAGATTGCCGAAGCCGGTCACCCGCGCGGAAGCGCGCAGCATCTTCCTGAGCACCGCACCGCTCTATCGCGACGTGCCGGGGCTGTTTCGCAAGACCTATGTGCTGTCCGAGGACGGCATGACGGCCGGCGGCATCTATTTCTGGAACTCGAGGGGTGAGGCGGAAGCGCTGTACACCGATACGTGGCGCGCCCGCGCCCGGGAGAAATACGGCGCCGATCCGACGGTCACATATTTCGAGAGCCCCGTCGTGGTCGACAATGTGACCAAGGAGATCAGCTCCGACGACGAATAGGATCGCGCCGTCACGTCAGATCCACAGTGGCACGGAACTTTCGACCGTCGCTTGACGGCGTGTCCGCACGTGACGCGCGTCCGCTTGTGTTCGACGCGCCTGCGAGGCTACTCTCCCTGCAAGCAAGAAAACTGCAAGGGAGCCGTCACGGTGAACCAATCTCCATCCTCAGATCCGGCGCCTGCGTCGGCGCTGCCACGCCGCAGGCTCGGCCGCACCGGGCTCGATGTCTCCATTCTCGGTTTTGGCACCGCGCCGCTCGGCGACCTCTTCGCGCGGCTCGACGACGCCACAGCGATCGCGGCAGCGGAGCGGGCGTTTGCGCTGGGAGTGAACCTGCTCGATTCCTCACCGCTCTATGGGCACGGTCTCGCCGAACATCGTTGCGGCACCGCGCTGCGCCGCGTGGCGCGTGACGATATCGTCGTCTGCACCAAGGTCGGGCGCTGGATGGACGCGTTCCATGGCCGCGGTGACGGCTCGAACTTTGTCGGTGGCCAGCCGCATTGTGCGGTGGTCGACTATTCCTATGACGGCACCATGCGCTCGGTCGAGCAGTCGCTGCTGCGGCTCGGCACCGATCATATCGACTTGCTGTTGATCCACGACGTCGACGTCTGGACCCATGGTGCTGATGCGATCGAGGCCAGGTTCCGCGAGGCGATGGAGGGCGCCTATGTCGCGCTCGACAAATTGCGCGCCGAGCACGTGGTCAAGGGCATCGGGATCGGCGTCAACGAGGCCGAGATGTGTGTGCGCTTCGCCAGGGCTGGCACGTTCGACACCATGCTGCTCGCCGGCCGCTACTCGCTGCTGGAGCAGCCGGCGCTCGCCGAGTTCCTGCCGCTGGCGCAGGCGCAGGGCATCGGCGTGATGCTCGGCGGCGTGTTCAACTCCGGCATCCTGGCGACCGGCGCGGTTGCCGGCGCCAAGTACAATTACAAGGATGCGCCGGCTGACGTGATGCAGAAGGTGGCGGCGATCGAGCGCGTCTGCCGCGTGCACGGTGTGGCGCTCGCGACCGCCGCGCTGCATTTCGCGCTGGGCCATCCGGCGGTCGCGAGCGTCGTGCTCGGCGCACAGACGCCGCAGGAGGTCGAGCGCAACGCCGCCGCCTTGTCGTCGCCCGTCCCCGCCGCGCTGTGGCGCGACCTGAAAGCCGAGGGGCTGCTCGATCAGCACGCGCCGGTGCCGGCATGATGCGGATCGATGCCCATCACCATGTGTGGACCTTGGCGCGCGCCGATTACGGCTGGCTGACGCCTGAGCGCGGGCCGATCTACCGCGACTTCGGCCTGGCCGACCTGATGCCGCATCTCGCCGCGGCCGCCATCGAGGGCACGATCCTGGTGCAGGCGGCGCCGACCGAGGCGGAGACGGCGTTCATGCTCGACGTCGCCAAAGGCGCGGAGTTGGTGCGCGGTGTGGTCGGCTGGATCGACTTCGATGCCGACGATGCCGCGACGCGGGTCGATATGATCGCCGGGCGCGAACTGCTGGTCGGTCTGCGGCCGATGGTGCAGGACATCGCCGCCGACGACTGGCTGCTGCGGCCGGAACTGGCGGCGCCGCTCGAGGCCATGGCGCAGTACGGTCTCGTGTTCGACGCACTGGTGCTGCCGCGCCATCTGCCGCGGCTCGTTCAGGTGGTCGATCGCCATCCGGACCTGCAATTCGTGCTCGATCATTTCGGCAAGCCGCAGCTCGCAACCGGCGACATTGCGGCCTGGAAGGACGACGTCGCAAGCCTTGCCGCGCGGTCCAACGTCGTCTGCAAGCTGTCGGGCCTTGCGACGGAGGCGGCGCCGAACTGGCAGGTCGCCGATTTGCGCGAGGCGGTGGAACATGCGCTGGCATGTTTCGGGCCGCAGCGGATGCTGTGGGGCAGCGACTGGCCCGTCGTCAATCTCGCCGGCGGCTATGCGCAATGGTTCGCGGCGGCAGAGGCCTTGCTTGCTGATTTGTCAAGTGAGGCAAGAGCTGCGATTTTCGGCGGCAATGCGGCGCGGGTCTATTTGTCAAGCCGCGGACGGCCAACATCCCGGAAATAGCGCGTGCGGCGCGCCAAATTTGATCCACAGCGCGCCTTGATGAATCATTCCGGGATGGTCCATAAGCGACGTCCGCGCCATCGGTGATTTGGCGGCGCAACGGGGTGAGAGAGACAAGCGTGGCAAAGATCCATCATCAGATTGCGCAGGAGCTGGGAGTTCGCGACGAGCAGGTCGAGGCGGCGGTGACGCTGCTCGACGGCGGCGCCACGGTGCCGTTCATCGCGCGATACCGCAAGGAGCTCACCGGCGCGCTCGATGACGCCCAGCTGCGCACACTGGAAGAGCGTCTGACCTATCTGCGCGAGCTCGAGGAACGCCGGACCGCGGTGCTCAACTCGATCCGCGAGCAGGGCAAGCTCGATGCCGCGCTCGAAGCCCAGATCATGGCCGCCGACAGCAAGGGCCGCCTGGAAGACATCTATCTGCCGTACAAGCCGAAGCGCCGCACCAAGGCCGAGATCGCCAAGGAGGCCGGGCTCGAGCCGCTCGCCGATCAGCTGTTGACGCAGCCCGAGAGCGATCCGAACGAGGCCGCTGCGCCCTTCGTCAATGCCGAAAAACAGGTCGCCGACGTCGCCGCCGCGCTGGACGGCGCGCGCGCGATCCTGGTCGAGCGCTTCGCCGAGGATGCCGACCTGATCGGCGCGCTGCGCGAGGAGATGTGGTCGAACGGCGTCATGGCCTCGACCGTCCGCACCGGCAAGAAGACCGAAGGCGAGAAGTTCAAGGACTATTTCGATTTCTCCGAGCCGCTGCCGAAGCTGCCGTCGCATCGCATCCTGGCGCTGTTCCGCGGCGAGAAGGAAGAGATCCTCGACCTCGCGATCAAGCCGGAGGCCCAGGAGCCGGTGGTCGGCGTGCCTGGCCTCTACGAACTCAGGATCATGAACCGCTTTGCGATTTCCAACCAGGGCCGCAAGGGCGACAAGTGGCTGACGGAGACGGTGCGCTGGGCCTGGCGCACCAAGATCCAGATCCATCTCAACATCGACCTGCGGATGCGGCTGTGGACCGCGGCCGAGACCGAGGCGGTGCGCGTGTTCGCCTCAAATCTGCGCGACCTGCTGCTGGCGGCGCCGGCCGGCCCGCGCGCCACCATGGGGCTCGATCCCGGCTATCGCACCGGCGTCAAGGTCGCGGTGATCGATGCCACCGGCAAGGTGGTGGCGCATACGGCAATCTTTCCGCACGAGCCGCAACGGCGCTGGGACGAGGCGCTGGCCATTCTCGGCAAGCTCGCGATCGAGCACGGCGTCGAGCTGATCGCGATCGGCAACGGCACGGCCTCGCGCGAGACCGACAAGCTCGCCGCCGAGCTCGTGAAGCGGCTGCCCGAGCGCAAGATGACCAAGATCGTGGTCTCCGAAGCCGGCGCGTCGGTCTACTCGGCCTCCGCCTTCGCCTCGAACGAATTGCCCGACCTCGACGTCACCATTCGCGGCGCGGTCTCGATTGCGCGGCGCCTGCAGGATCCGCTGGCCGAGCTCGTCAAGATCGATCCGAAGGCGATCGGCGTCGGCCAGTACCAGCACGATCTCGGCGAGGCCAAGCTAGCGCGCTCGCTCGATGCCGTGGTGGAAGACTGCGTGAACGCGGTCGGCGTCGATGCCAATACCGCCTCGGTGCCGCTGCTCTCACGGGTGTCGGGCATCGGGCAGGGGTTGGCGCAGAGCATCGTGCAGCACCGCGACGCCAACGGCCCGTTCAAGTCGCGCAAGGCACTGAAGGAGGTGCCGCGGCTCGGACCGAAGGCGTTCGAGCAGTGTGCCGGCTTCCTGCGCATCAGCAACGGCGAGGACCCGCTCGATTCATCCGGCGTGCATCCTGAAGCCTATCCCGTGGTGCGCCGTATCCTCGAGGCGACCAAGAGCGACATCAAGGCGCTGATCGGCAATGCCGACGTGGTGCGCGGGCTCAGGCCGCAATCGTTCGTCGACGACTCGTTCGGTCTGCCGACCGTCACCGACATTCTGCGCGAGCTGGAGAAGCCCGGCCGCGACCCGCGTCCGGCGTTCAAGGCGGCGGTGTTCAAGGACGGCGTCGAGGAAGTCAAGGATCTCAAGAAGGGCATGATCCTCGAAGGCACCGTGACCAATGTCGCCGCCTTCGGCGCTTTCGTCGATATCGGCGTGCACCAGGATGGCCTGGTGCATATCTCGGCGATGTCGAGGAATTTCATCAAGGACCCGCGCGAGGTGGTGAAGCCGGGCGACATCGTCAAGGTCAAGGTCCTGGACGTCGAGGTCGCACGCAAGCGCATCGCGCTGACGCTGCGGCTTGACGACGAGATCGGGCCGAAGAAGGACAATGCGGGACCGTCGCGCGACTTCTCGCGCGGCTCGGCCAAGATGACGTCGTCGGCTCCGCGCCGTCCGCAGGAGCAGTCCGGCGGCGGCGCGCTCGCCGAGGCGCTGCGCCGCGCGGCCGAGAAGAGCGGGCGCGGCAAGCCGACCTGAGCGAGGTGAGCGCGGCAGCCAAGGCTGCCGGCCCCGTTCGAAAATCGACCACGTGACGCGTCTGACCGAGGTGTCTAAGCCGTCCCCGTCATCCTGAGGTGCCCGCGGAGCGGGCCTCGAAGGATGAATCGGCCGGAGACGGGGCCGTGCATCCTTCGAGGCTCGCAAGAGCTCGCACCTCCAGCGACAATCGCTACGCCATTGCGCGAGGATGACGGGGCGGATGGGCTGTCCCGGCTACAGCTCTCCGTCGGGAAGCCGCGCGAGCGTGTCCGCCACGCCCTTGCCGTAGGCGGGATCGGCCTTGCTGCAATTCGCAACATGTGCTTCGACGCTTGGCCGACCTGGCGTGTTGTCGAACAGCGCCTGCTTTTGTGCGGCATTCATCTTGCGGAACAGATCGCCCGGCCGCTGCCAGTGGTCGTCGTCCACGCGGTGATCCCAATGTGCCGCCGCGCCGGAGATCTCGAGCGGCGGCTCGTTCGGCTACGGCTGGTCGGTCCACTAGCCATGGCTGTTCGGCCAATAGGTCAGCGTGCGCCCAGATTGCCGTCGGTGCGCATCGCGCCGTCGCGGTGATAGCTGTGGAACGGACATTTCGGCGCGTTGACCGGGATCTGGTGGTGGTTGACGCCGAGCCGGTAGCGTTGCGCGTCGCCATAGGAGAACAGGCGGGCCTGCAGCATCTTGTCCGGCGAATAGCCGATGCCGGGCGACATTGGCCGGCGTGAACGCCGCCTGCTCGACCTCGGCGAAGACGTTCTCCGGATTACGGTTGAGCTCGAAATGGCCGACCTCGATCAGGGGATAATCCGCCTTCGGCCACACCTTGGTCAGATCGAACGGGTTGAACGGGAAGGCCTTGGCCTGCGCGTCCGTCATCACCTGGATGAACAGCGTCCAGCGCGGGAAATCGCCGCGCTCGATGCTGTAGAACAGATCGCGCTGGTGGCTCTCGCGGTCCTTGCCGATCAGTGCTTCGGCCTCGGCGTCGGTCAGGTTCTGCACACCCTGCCGGGTGCGGAAATGGAATTTCACCCAGACGCGCTCGTTGTTCGCGTTGATCATGCTGTAGGTGTGGCTGCCGAAGCCGTGCTGATGGCGGAAGCTCTTCGGGATGCCGCGCTCGCTCATGACGATGGTGACCTGGTGCAGCGCTTCCGTCAGCAGCGTCCAGAAGTCCCAGTTCATGTCGGGGTCGCGCACGCCCGTGCGCGGATGGCGCTTGATCGCGTGGTTGAGGTCGATGAAGCGCAGGGGATCGCGAAAGAAGAACACCGGCGTGTTGTTGCCCACCACGTCCCAATTGCCTTCGTCGGTATAGAATTTCAGCGCGAAGTCGCGGATGTCGCGCTCCGCGTCCGCCGCGCCGCGCTCGCCGGCAACGGTCGAGAACCGCGCGAACATCGGCGTCTGCTTGCCGATCTCCGGGAAGATGCTGGCCTTGGTGTAGCGCGTGATGTCGTGGGTGACGGTGAAGGTGCCGTGCGCGCCCGCGCCCTTGGCGTGCATGCGTCGCTCGGGGATCACTTCGCGATGAAAGTGCGCCAGCTTCTCGATCAGCCAGACGTCCTGCAGCAGCGCCGGCCCGCGCGGCCCCGCCGTCAGGATGTTCACATTATCGGCAACAGGTGCGCCGGAGGCGTGGGTCAGAAACGGTCTTTTGATCTCGTCGCTCATCGAAAGCCCCTTGCTGAAGGTCGGCACTTCGCCTTCCCGGCGCCGGCCCCGAAGCCGGGTGAAAGGCGATTGCATCGTGGTTGGGTTACGGCCGGCGAGGAGGGGAGACCCTTTGATCGACAAATTGTGAACCGGATCTGCGATCTCTCCAGGACGCCGTCATTCCTCGAGAGCTTCACGATTAAGAAACCGGGCGGATCGCTTCAACGAGCGCTATCCGCTGATTCCGGCCAAATTTCCGTCGATCTCGGCCAACGAAATCCTGGCTCCGATCATGGTGATTGCCGCATGGCCGCGCCCGTTCGCCAATCCTAAATCCTGCGTCAGAATCTGGCGCATTTGTAAGTTGAAGTCGGCGGTCCGCTTGCGTCTTCTGATCGTGCTCGCGTGCGGCGATACGAGGTTTTGCCGCGGTCCCAATCAGGGAGGATTTCATGAAGAACAGGCTTCTCACGTGTCTCACGGCGGCGACGCTCGCAGTCAGCGTCGCGCTTGCACCCGCAGCCCTGGCCAGAGGCGGCGGCGGTGGCGGTGGCGGACATGGTGGCGGTGGTGGCTTCGGTGGCGGCCACGGCGGTGGC
>NZ_JACMYP010000044.1 GCF_020889705.1 Bradyrhizobium altum
GGTCTAACATCACTCGGAACATGGCGCGGGCCGCTCCGGGAAGCGGGTTGACCATCTCTTCTTCCTCGATAAGATCAGCGAGCATCGCCACATGCGACGGCCCCTTGAGCGCGACCAACCATATTCCGTGAGGTGTCCGCGAATCGCCTTGATCAGCTGGGTTCGCTGCCGCATGAACAGATCACGGGTTCTAAACACCAGGCCGCCCGCCTGCTGCTCTTCGCACCACGAATCGCATGCTCGGCCGCTGGGCTGCTTCGCAAATCGCCTCGGCATCGATCGCGTCATTGTTTTGCCGGCTTTGCGAACGGCTTTACATAGGCGGGCGGGATCAGCCGAACTTCATGGCCAAGCTGAGCGAGCTGGCGGGCCCGGTGATGTGCTCCACCACACGCCTCCAACGCTACCGTGCAACTCGGCTGGGTCGCGAAGAAATCCCGCCGCTTTCCTCGGCTGATCCGCTTGCTGAACATTGCTCGACCCTGTCCATCTGCTCCGTGCACGTGAAAAACGTGCTTGGCGATATCCAGACCGATTATGATAACCTCAGACACGGACGCCTCCCTTAAGTGGTCTCAACACCTCCACTTTGGCACATCGATGCCGTCGGGCGGGGCGTCAACCCCGTCATAAATCGGACTGAAGGGGCGAACTCGCATGAACACTGCTGCTTTCAGTGCTGCGATGTAAACTTCAAGATAGCCTCATTGAAGTCTTTGGGGTTCTGAAGATTCATTCCGTGACCCGCGCGCCGAATGATGACCGGCGGTCCGAAATTGCCCCGCTTCCGCATTTCTGAAATCAGAACTCCGTTCAGAAGTGGCGACTTTTCACCATTCAACATTAGCACCGGGAAATTGAATTTACGCAGCTCCTCATCTTTAGTGAGCGGTTGTGGACAATCAACGATTGCTGTCCAGATATTCTGTAGGAATTCCTTCTGCCGTTCCGCTGACAAGCTCTCCCACCAACCGGGACCATTTAAGCGAAACATGAACCGCACCGTGCCGCCTTCAACGTCCCCCTTTGCTACGTCTTTCCGCAAATCATCAAATAGGCTTTGCCTGAACGCCGTCGCCTTCAAATTCTCTTCCGTTTCGGAGAGTTCTAGCCTTACACCTGCGTCCGCCAGAATGAGCGTTCGGATTGCGTTCGGGTACTTTTTCGCCACTTCGATAGCTACCGTTCCGCCGCGAGAAACGCCTAATAAGTGAACGGGACCAAGTGTGAGCTTTTGAACGAAGGCAGCCAAATCGTCGGCATGCTGAGCGAATGAGAAATCGTTTCCTACGCCATCCCACACTTCAGGAAAGTAGTGTCTAAGGCTTACGTTGAGAACTCGATGCTGCTTAGAAAACGGTCCGAGCTGATCTGGCCAGATTCGGTAATCACAAAACGATCCATGGATTAGGACCAGTGGCGAGCCCGCTCCCCGGTCTTGATAGGCCATCGGATACCCATTTACCTCAATCCATTTCACATCAGGAGGGATCGACCACTTCGGCGGCACATAAGGCATCGGCAGAGTCTCCAAACGGCCTGCTAATAAGAGCAGGCAAGCGAGGTACGTGCAAGCCGTGGGAATGTCCGCTTCTGCCCTGGCGCTGGCCGGTCTCAGGGGTGTTGTGTTTCGGCGAGCCCCTGTGATTCAAACTCCCAAACTGGGGGGCGAATCATGCGCTACGAACTCGCAGACTATGAATGGCTTGCCGTCAAGCCGATGCTGCCGAACAAGCCGCATGCACTTGCCGCCTCCCATGACGCCGCTGTCCAGATGATCGACACGTCTTGTCCGCGTGCATCAAGGCGGAGCCTGCATAACAAGGAACCAGCGCCAATCGATGGGAAGGTCACGCGGGCTGCCGCCGCAGGATACCGCTTCAACGCGGCCGGTCACGATCAAGGCAGGCATGATTGTCCACGGCCGGCACTGTGGCCCGCCAGAGGATAAAAGCACCATCCTTCCGAGGATCGTCCCATTTCTGGACACCAGCATTTTGTAATCGGCTATGATCTGGTTCGCGTCTCGCTCACCAAATACTCGGCCCCGAGTAGGCGTTAAACGACCTTCCACGAAACCCGGACCTTGCGATGGGAGAACGATCTTCCCGACGGGTTGCCGGTCAATCTATGGGCTTGCCTTGCGGATCAAGCAGGCCTGGCCGCAATGTCGCCGAACGCTCCGTCTCAACAATCGAGGCCATCCGAGCACACCGCCCTGATCTCCTTTGCAGGTTCACGTGTCGACGATAAGGCAAGTCCCTCGCATATATCGCGCCCGCCGTGAGAGGCCCCCGGCCGCTGCTCAGGCAGCTTTAGCTGAAATGTGGGTTTGACAGTTGGCCGGGCAAACCCTTGCGCAGGCGCCGCAGCCGATGCAGGCGCCCTGATCACTCAGAACCATGACTTTTTTTCGATCTCATCGTCCCCGTCATCGTCGAGATCGACAAGTTCGCCCTCCTCGTTGATTCCTTTCAACGTCATGACGTCTCGACCGCACACCTTGAAACAACGGCCACAGCCGATGCACTTCTTGGGATCGATCGAGATCAGGTAGTCCGGCGTCCAGTCGCGGCCATCGCACGTTGCAAATGACATGATTCGAAAGCCCTTAGGTCTTTTCCAGCGCCTTCAAATCACGGCTCTTGCGTTCGAGTTCGGCATAGGCACCGTGTGCCTTCTCTGCCACTGCCATGATCGAAGTCCAGTTGATGGGAAGTTCTTCCGAAAGGTCGTGCAGATCCATTTTGGCTTGTAGCGCTTTGGCCGACAGTTTCTTTAGTTCTGTCTTCAGTGTTTCACGATCGCTCATGAGTGCCCTCAATAGTTCGCCACGTCCGGAAATTTCCGTATCAGATCGATTCCTTCCCAGACATATTTGTCACCTTCCCGCACGAGCTTTGCGAGATTGACGAAGCCGAAGCGATGCACATCGCGTAGTTGCTTGTTCACGGCGACCAGCCGGCCTCCGATCAGCACCACGCGGCCAAAGCCTTCATGGTGCAGCTTCAGCATCGGCGTGATCATCACGCCGGTCACCCTCTCGATCGAGAGCGCGACCGCATTGAAGAACAGCTCAAGCCGCCACAGCGTATCGGGATCTGGATCGCCGACGACCGGCAGGGCGCGCCGCTTCTCCTTGTCCAAGATATAGGGTTCAAGCAGGTCGAGATCGCTCTTGGCCTCCCAGGCTCCGTTGGTATCCTGAGCGCGCCAAATCTTGACCAGCTCCTTGAGGAACGGCGCATCGACGACGCTGCCCTGCTGCTCTATTGATACGGCCTTGGTCATCTCACCTCAATCATCGAACTCGAATGTGCGCCGTTGATCCTTCGCCATGGCCTTGCGAAGCCAGGGAGGTGGCGTGCCCTTCAGGACGTGCTCGAGCTTTTCGAGCAGCACAAGGATGTCTTCTGGCTTGTTCATCTTGATCGGATGAATCTTGTTGGCCACCACCCGCGCAGCGCCGGCACCGCCGATGGCGGCGACGTAAAGGATCGCGCAATCCTTGATCGCCTCGATCTTGGGCGCCAACTTGTCGTCATTGCCGTCTTCCCTGAGATCGCCCTCAAACTCAACCGCTTTGAGAAACACGTGCCCACCTGGCGCGACATCGTAGATAGCGATATTCTTTGCCCAACCGAAATGGGCATCGACGCGTCTTAGGTCTTGTGTGGCGAACGCGACCTTCATGCAATCGACCTCTCAGTTGAACCCATAGAGCTGCGGTTCCCGGCCCCCGCTGGCACTGCGGCCAGACCCCGCCATCTGTCGGGCGTCGGCTGATGATTCTCCTCGCGGTCCGCGATCACGAGATTGGCGATATCGAAGATCAGATCGCGCGTACCACGATACCCGATAGATAATTGGTGCCCTGCGCCAAGCCGATCGAACATCGGAAAACCGGCTCGATAGAACGGGATTTTTAGCCGAGCCGCCGCTTGCCTGCCATGCGAATGCGTGATCAGCAGGTCGCAATGCTTGGTTCTGGCAACCTCTTCCAGATCCTCGAGATCGCCAATCAGTACCTCCTCGGTCTTGATCCGCTCGATCACCGCCGACTGCGTGGTAGTCACCGCCGCGGTCACCTGCGCGCCCATGTCATGCAGCATGCTGGACAGATCGAACAGCAGGTCGGGCTCAGCCGCGATCGCAAGTTTGCGACCGCCGATATGGAAGTGCGCATCCAGCATTGCATCGGCGAGCTGGCCGCGCTGGCGCCGATATTTCGACGGGACGGGGCGACCGCTGATCTCGCTCAAGAAAGTCATCAAGTCGTCGTTCGGGCCGAGACCGCACAGCCGTTCGAACAGGCGAAATGGCACGCCCGTCTTGGCCTGCATGACCTCCGCTGCTCGCCGCATCTGCCCGCCGACCGCAATGGTCCATCCGGCGCGGCCCATGCTCGCGATTTCGCCGACGCCGATGCCGCCGAAGGTCGTTGCCGTAAACTCATCGGGGATATGCCCATCGAGCGACCCCGCCAGATCAGGCAGGAAGCACGGCCGCAACCCAAAATCCTCCAGGATGGCACGGAGTTCATCGAGATCACCCGGCGTGAGATGACATCCTGGAAGAACGTTCACCCTCGATGGATCGCGCAGGCCATTGACGTTTGGCCCTTCCACCAGCATCTCCACAATGCGCGCCACAGCCTTCTCCCAGCCGTCCTGGAACGCACTTTTGAAATCAGGCGTCGAGACACAGACCAGCGGTAATTTCGCAAGCTGGGGATGCTTGTCGCGGATCAGCTTGAGGTAGGCGTCCACATCGTCGCCATTGGTCTCGGTGACACCCGTCGAGCAGATTCCGATGATTTTTGGCTTGGTACGGTTGTAGATATTGAGTATCGCCTGCTCGAGATTCTCGTAGCCGCCGAGCACGGTCGCGACCTCGCTCATCGCGGTAGTCTGCAGTGGTACAGCTTCCTTGAAATGCCGCACAAAGAGGGTGAGCCCGAAGGAGGTGCAACCTTGTGAGCCGTGCAGAAGCGGCATCGCCCCACTCAGCCCCATGAAGGCAAATGCGGCGCCGATCGGCTGGCTCATCTTCAGCGGGTTAATCGCGCACGCTTTTGTCGGTACCGTGGCGGTGGCCATGACACCTCCCTATTCAGCAGCTTGCAGCCCGGCAGGTGGCGAGGACGCCAGAACGTCCTCGATGCGTCGCTTGCAGCAACCACCGACTGCATTGGTGTGGTCTCTGACTGCCTCGACGCTCCTTAGGCCATGCGCGTAGATCGCATCCTCGATTGTGCCGAGATCCACTGTTTTACAGAAGCAGATCTTTCTCGCGCGCCGCGCCGCCTCCGTGACCGCCGGATCGCAAGCGACCGCGGCCACCGTCGATTGCATCTGCACCATTGCCCTGGCCAATGCCTGCCATGGCGCCGGACGACGTAGCTGCTCCCACATCGGGTTGGAGAGCGACTTATCGATCTCCTCCACCAGCTTGACCATTCCGAGATAGCCCATATAGGCGTGGCAACGCTCCTGGTTGATGTCGAGCCAAGGCATCGCCGCCTTCAGTGCAACGAACTGCGATTTGCCGCCCGAGAGCATGATGTCCGCTTTGGCGTCCTTCAACATCTTGTACATTTCGCGCGGCGTCATATCCTCGATCATGCGGGCATCCTGCCCCATGAGCTGCTTGATGCGTTCCTTGTCCTCCCTTGTCGATTTCTTCACGCTGGTTCCGACCAGTTCGAGGCCGGCTTGCTGTAGCGCCGCAACGACCGACCATGACTTGACGCCGCCGGTAATCAACAAAGCCTTCTTGCCTTTGAATCGCAATTTGTATGGCCCGATCGCGGCCCATGCTCTCGCTTCCTCGCGTGCGATCACAGCTTCGGTGCGCCCCAGCAGATCTTTCGGCGCGCCGCGCTCAACCAACAAGCGGGCAATCTGGCGCAGCGACTCGCTCGAATCCTGGATACCGTAGAACGACCCTTCGAAGAACGGAATGCCGTAGCGCTCCTCCATCTTGCGCGCGACGTTGATCATGGCTTTCGAGCACACCAACATCGCCGCCCGTGCACGATGCGATGAAGCGACTTCGCGATATTTGGCATCGCCCGAGATGCAGGAGAGAATCCGCACTCCAAGCTCATCCAACAAAGGCTTCACTTGCCAGAGCTCTCCCGAGAGATTGTATTCTCCAATGAGGTTGACATCGTACGGTGTGGTGTAGTCCGGCTCTTGCGTTCCGATCACATAGTCGAGTAAGGCCTCGCCGGCGAGTTTGTTGCCGAGGTTCTTGGAACCAACGAACCCCGGGGAATTGATCGGGATCACCGGCTTGCCAAACCTTTGAGATGCCGCCTTACAGACCGCGTTGATATCGTCGCCGATCATGGCCGGGATGCAGGTCTGATAGACGAAGATGGCGGGCGGATCGTACTTGTCGATGATCTCCTTGATCGCTTTGCAGAGCCGTTTCTCGCCTCCAAACACGATATCGGTTTCGCTCATATCGGTCGTGAATGCGGTGCGCCACAGACTAGAGCCGGAAGATGCCGCGCCGCGATTATCCCACGAATTGCCTTCGCACGCGATCGGACCATGTACGAGGTGAGCGACGTCGGTAATGGGCTGCAGCGCAATCTTTGCGCCGTCGAACGCACAGCCGCCCGCAGCGCTGCCTGGCTGCAGCTGTTTGGTGCAGCCCTTTTTGCGCTCGGCCTCCGACTTGCTGCCATTCTTGGCGCAGCCGGGCTCGTTGAAAATACTCTGGACCCTGGCCGCTAGCGAACTCATTCGTTTTCCTTTCGATCGAAACCAGATGCAAAGCCAGCCATCATGCCCTTTGTGCCATCGTCGATGTCCTCGGCGATGGCGCACCGCATTGTCCGCCATCAACGAATGATGTCGAAGCTGTAGTCGGTTTTGCCGAGAACATTTGTTTTCTTGTCAATTTCGTCGAAGATCTTGTCGAGGATCTTCACCAGCACATTCAGGCCGCCCTGATAGCCCCATACAGGGGAGCGGTGATGGTGATGCCGATCGAAAATTGGAAAACCGATGCGGATCAATGGCGTTCCCGTATCGCGCTCCAGGTACTTGCCGTGGGTGTTGCCAATCAGAAAATCGACCGGATCGGTGAACAAGAGCGAACGCATGTGCCAGAGGTCTCGCCCCGGATAGGCTTGGCAAACCTGTCCAAATGGCGAGCTTGCAAACAGCGCCTGCATTTTTTCCTGCCACGCCTTGTTGCCGTTGGTGGACAGCACATGAGTTGGTTCGGCACCGAGTTCGAGCAGAAAGGCAGCCAACCCATAGCAGGGATCCGGATCGCCGTAGATCGCGAACTTCTTGCCATGGATATGCGCGCTGGAGTCCGCGATGGCATCAACCAAGCGGCCCCGCTCTCGCGCGAGCTCCTCCGGAATCTCCTTGCCGCTGATGCGTGATAATGCCACGAGAACATCATCCGTCGCGGATACGCCGACCGGGTAATTGAAAGACACAACATCCTGGCCATGCGCGGATACGAACGACAGCGTTTTTTCCGTACACCATTGCTGCATGGAGATTGTCGCCTTGGCGTGAACCGCGTTAGCCGCGTCTTCCAGCGTGGTACCGCCGTCGTACATCCGGAACTCGCCATCGGTTGGGGTATCGAAGACTTCAGAGTTGTCGGCAAGAAGCGTGTGTTTGATGCCCATCAATGCCAAGATGCGCTTGATCTCGCGAAGGTTGCCAACGGTATAGCCATCGAAACCGCCGATGATGTTCATTGCCTCGTTTGGCTTGCGCTCCAGCTTCGGCGCTGTTCCGGCCTTGCCGTCCCAAAAATGCTCCAGAATGCCCTTGAGCGCATTGTCATAGCCGGTGACGTGACTGCCGACGAACGCCGGCGTGTGTGCGAACGGCACGTCGAACTCTGCCGGAACCGAACCCTTCTCCTTCGACGTCTTGATGAAGGCGTTGAGGTCATCGCCGATTACCTCGGCCATGCAGGTCGTCGAGACCGCGATCATCTTGGGTTTGTACATGTTGTAGCTGTTGGCGAGGCCGTCGATCATGTTGTTCAGCCCGCCAAATACAGCGGCGTCTTCCGTCATCGACGAAGACACGCAGGAGCTCGGCTCCTTGAAGTGCCGCGACAGATGGCTGCGGTAATAGGCCACGCAGCCTTGCGAGCCGTGGACGAAGGGCAGCGTGCCCTCAAAACCAACCGAGACGAATACGGCGCCAAGCGGCTGGCAGGCCTTGGCCGGATTTACCGCGAGCGCCTCCCGCGCGAAATTCTTCTCGCGATATTCAGCCGTTTTCGTCCATTCCTTGATACGTTCGACCTCGGCAGGATCGCGGGGATTCTCGAACATCTTCTTGTCGGCCAGCATTTGTTGGTATTCTGGACCGCGGAACAGTTCGAGATGATCGAGCACATGTTCTGCACTCTGCGCCATTGTTAAGATCCTTCACTATCGAAATTGATGTCGCTCCGGCTCTCCGCAGAGAGTGGGATTGAGTTGCTCTATTGTGGAACCAAGTGCGTGTTATTCTGCAGCCAACAGCTTCGGCTTCGCAGCTTCCTTCCAGGGCGCCTTCATCTTCTTCCAGATCGGCGAGTTGACAGCCATGTCCATGTCCCGCGCGAAGATCGCAAAGCCGTCATAGCCGTGATACGGGCCCGAATAATCCCAGGAATGCATCTGCCGGAACGGCACACCCATCTTTTGGAAAACGTATTTCTCCTTGATGCCCGATCCGACCAGATCGGGCTGCACCTTTTCGACGAAGCGCTCGAACTCATAGCCGTTGACGTCGTCGTAGATGAGGGTGCTGTCCTTGACGTAATGCTGGGCGGTGCGTTGATAGTCGTCGTTATGGCCGAACTCGTATCCGGTGCCCACGACTTCCATGCCGAGATCCTCGTACGCGCCAATCACATGACGCGGACGAAGCCCGCCGACGTACAGCATCACCGTCCTGCCCTCCAGGCGTTGGCGATATTTTGCGATCACGGCGTTCACCAGCGGCTGGTACTTTTCGATCACCCGCTCGGCGCCTTCCTTGATCTTGTCGTCGAAATAGCCCGCAATCTTGCGCAGCGATTCTGCGATCTTTGACGGTCCGAAGAAGTTATACTCGCACCAGGGGATACCGAACTTCTCTTCCATGTGGCGGGAGATGTAGTTCATGGAACGGTAGCAATGCAGAATATTGAGCTTTGCCTTCGGCGTCGCTTCGAGCTCAGCGAGTGAACCGTCGCCGGACCACTGCGCAATCACCCTCAGGCCCATTTCCTCCAGCAGAATTCGCGATGACCAGGCATCGCCACCGATATTGTAGTCTCCGATGATCGCAACATCGTAGGGCGTCGGCTCGAACTTTGGTTTGCCGTCGGGCTCGAGCTTGTCGAAAATCCAATCGCGCACCGCGTCGTTGGCAATGTGGTGGCCAAGCGACTGCGACACGCCGCGAAAGCCCTCACAGCGGACAGGCACGATGGTCTTGCCGCCGTATTCCTTGGATTTCGCTCTTGACACGGCCTCGATGTCGTCCCCGATCAGTCCGATCGGGCATTCCGATTGGATGGTGATGCCGTTGTTGAGCGGGAACAGCTCTTGGATTTCGTCAAGGATTTTGATCAGTTTCTTGTCGCCACCAAATACGATGTCTTTTTCCTGGAAGTCGGAGGTGAACTGCAGGGTCACGAAACTGTCGATGCCCGTCGTGCCAACGTAATAGTTACGACGCGAGCCCCACGAATACTGGCCACAGCCAACCGGGCCATGGCTGAGATGGACCATGTCCTTGATCGGTCCCCAGACCACCCCCTTGGATCCTGCATAGGCGCAGCCTCTGATTGTCATCACACCAGGTATTGATTTGATGTTGGACTTGACCCCGCAGTCCGACTTGCCGACTTGGTGAACGTTGAGGTGCTTGGCACGCCGTTTCGCGGTCTTCTCCGGATAGACTTTCAGCACCTCCTCGATCAGCTCTTTGTTGCGAGCCCTGATTTCTGCAATGCTCTGGGTCGTGGCGAGACTCATGCGGATGTCCTTCAAGGGTTAGCTGTTGGAGAGCGGCTTGCTGACCAAGACTTTTGCAACGAGCATGCCAGTCCGTCGCGCGCGCAAAAACCAGAGTGAATAAAAGCAGTTAGCGCGCCTCGTCCGATGAGACTGGTTGTTGTTGCGAACGCGACATCGCGCTTTGCCCGGAGACTTCTTCGTTAGTCCTGTTCGAAATGGAACAAGTGCCGGCTATGCGCGGAGCAGCGCCGCGCAAGTCTCGAAGGCGCGAAGTTGCCGCCGATTGCAGTACCTTGCGATCACGCGCGCCGGGACGCCGCTAACATGGAAAACAAGCTAGCTGGCGGGTCCGGCTGCCAATGCCATCTATGTTTGCAGAGACGACAGAAGCTTACCTTCATCGAGAACGATGATGGCCTTGCTCATGACGTCATTGATCCTAAGCTGCCTGGTTACCGAGACTGGAAAGCTCGCCGGTTCACGAGAAGAGCTGCCTCGCCTTGATAAGCGCGCCCACGAGCGTATCAATCTCTTCGTATGTGTTGTAGAGTCCGAAGGACGCACGGCATGTCGCCAGAACACCGAAGCGCTTGAGCAGCGGCATCGCGCAATGGGCCCCCGCCCGCACCGCTACACCTGCGCGGTCGACAACGGTGGCAATATCATGCGCATGCGCACCCTTCATATCAAATGAAATGATTGGCCCCTTCTCGGCCGGTGTCCCGATCATGCGCACGGAGTTGACGTCCCCCAGCTGCTGCTGAGCGTAGGCAAGCAACGCGCACTCGTGCTCGCGGATCTGCTCCTTGCCTATTGAATTGATGTAATCCACAGCCGCCCCGAGACCGACCGCCTCAACGATCGGTGGCGTCCCCGCCTCGAACCGGTGCGGCGGATCACCATAGATGACGCCGGCACGTGAGACCTCACGGATCATCTCGCCGCCTCCATTGAAGGGTGGCATCAACGCCAGATGCTGAGATTTGCCGTAAAGCACGCCGATGCCCGTCGGGCCATAGAGCTTGTGGCCCGTCATCACATAGAAATCGCAATCGATGTCGCAGACGTCGGCGCTCAGATGGACGCACCCTTGCGAACCATCGATCAGCACCGGGACACCACGAGCGTGCGCGGTTCTCACCACGTCCTTGACCGGCACGACGGTCCCGAGCACGTTCGACATCTGTGTGATCGCAACCATTTTGGTGCGTCGGGTCAGGATCTGCTCAAATGCATCCAGCAGGAAGTTGCCGTCATCATCTACTGGCGCCCATTTGATCACTGCACCGTGCCGTTCCCTGAGAAAATGCCATGGCACGATGTTGGAATGGTGTTCCATCATCGAGAGGACGATCTCATCCCCTGGGGTGACGCGATCTCGGCCGAAGGTCTGGGCGACCAGATTGATTGCCTCGGTGGCGCTGCGGGTGAAGATGATCTCTTCGTCTAGATGGGCATTCAAAAATCGCGCCAACTTGGTACGGGCGCCTTCATACGCCTCGGTCGCCGCGTTAGCGAGGTAGTGCAAACCGCGATGCACGTTGGCGTATTCGCTTGAGTACACCTGCATCATGCGGTCAAGTACCGCCTTCGGCTTCTGCGCCGAGGCGGCGTTGTCGAGATAGACCAGCGGCTTGCCGTAGATCGTCATGCCCAGCGCAGGAAAGTCCGTACGCAGACGGTTAACCTCGTACCGGCCATTGCTCATCGCGGGATGCACGCTCATCGCCGCGCCTGCAGCCAGTGTTCAGCTTGCGCGGTCACAAAATCCCGCAGATTCTCGGTAGCGATTTCCTCGATCGCCTCGCCCAGGAATGCTCTGATCAGCAAAGCCTGCGCGTCCTTCTCCGATAGACCGCGAGCGCGCAGATAAAATACGAGAGTACCGTCCAGCGCACCTGATGTCGATCCGTGGCCGCAAGTCACGTCGTCGGCCAAGATTTCAAGTTCGGGCTTGTTGTCGGCCTCGGCCTCGTCGGATAGAAGCAGCGCTCGCGTCGTCAGCGTGGCGTCCGTCTTCTGCGCGCCAGGACGCACGACAATCCGGCCTTGGAACACCGAACAGCCGCAATCATCGATAACCGCACGGAACTTCTCCCCGCTGGTGCAATGTGGCACGGCGTGGTCGACGACGATTGTCGTATCGACGTGCTGCTTGTGCCTGATGAGATTGACCCCGTTCGCCGACAGCTTTGATCCCTCGCCGGCAAGCGTGACGAATCCTTGATAGCGACTGACCGAGCCGCCGCAGGTCATGCTGAAGAGATCAAGCTTCGCCCTGGCGCCGACCGCGATGATTCCCGACGAGATGTTCACCGCGTCAGCGGCGTCGGCTGCCAGTCGGATATGCGAAAGGCTCGCCTCGTCACCAACCAGGGCGATTGTCGCATCGTTGATCTGATAGCCGCTCGCGCCTTCGGTCGAGACGAAGCTTTCCAGCACGGCCGCATACGCGCCGTGACCGAGCTGCAGATAGGAACGCGTGAAGTTGGACGCCAACGATCCGGTTGCGACGTGAACGATCTGTATCGGACGCTTTAGCGCCTTGCCCTCAGCGATCGTAATCACCAAGCCATCGGTTGCCATTGCCGCATTGAGCGAGATCATCGCATCAGTCGTCGTCGACAGCACCAGACTGGCTATCGCGCTATCGGTTGAATTTTCCAGGACCTCTCGGAGCGACCGCACATCGACCCCATTTTCCAGCCTGCCGACATCGGATAGCTCGGGGGCGAATATGCCATCTACCAAGACGAGTTTGACCGCTTGATCGACTGCCGCTTGCTTAACTGACGCCGCTGCGCGCACCAGCGCAACCGCATCGGGTTGCGGAGCGAGTGGCAGGACCGCGCCAATCAGCGCGCGCAGATCGGTGTATCTCCAAGCCTCGATGCGCCGATGCGGGAGGCCGGCTCGCTCGTAGGCCTCAAATGCCCTCGCACGGATATGAGCGACGGGCCCGGAGCCAGGCAGCCGTCCATGCGCCGCGGCGAAGACATTGTCTATTGCGCGCCCGGCGGCGGCTTTGGCTGCAATTTGCTTCATCTGGAAATCCCTTGAGCCGTCACGCCGCGTCCTCGAATTGGGCGTAGCCACGAGCCTCAAGCTCCAGCGCGAGTTCTTTGCCGCCGCTCTTTCTTACCTGCCCTTTCGACATCACGTGCACAACGTCCGGTACGATGTGGTCGAGAAGCCGCCGATAGTGGGTGATCACGATCATCGCTCGTTCCGGCGAACGCAAAGCGTTGATACCGCCCGCGACAATCCGCAGCGCGTCGATATCGAGGCCGGAATCGATCTCGTCCAGGATGCACAGGCTCGGTTCGAACAGCGCCATCTGCAAAATCTCGTTGCGCTTCTTCTCGCCGCCGGAATATCCGACATTGAGGCCGCGCTTGAGCATGCCTTGCGGGATGTTGAGCGACTTAGCGACCTCGCGGACTCGTTTCATAAAATCGGGCGTGGAGAATTCCATTTGTGCGCGCGCCTTGCGCTGGGCGTTCAGCGCCGCACGCAGGAAGTTCATGGTGGTTACGCCGGGAATTTCCACCGGATATTGGAAGGCAAGAAATACGCCCTTGGCGGCGCGCTCGTCTGCTTCCATCGCGAGCAGGTCTTCATCCTTGAATAGGATTTGGCCAGCGCTCACTTGATAGCCGGGTTTGCCGGAGATAACGCGGCTGAGTGTTGACTTTCCGGAGCCGTTCGGCCCCATGATCGCATGCACCTCACCCGCATTGACCGTAAGATCGAGGCCGCGAAGAATTTCGCAGTCCTCGATACCAACATGCAAATCTCGGACTTCAAGTAGCGCCATTGTGATCTGATCCTGAAATGCGTCAACCGGAACGCGAGCCGCAATCGTGAGCGCTCGCGGAACGCTTCGTTATCCGACGGATCCCTCGAGCGAGATCGAGATCAACTTCTGCGCTTCCACCGCGAATTCCATTGGCAGTTTTTGCAGAACGTCTTTCGCGAAGCCGTTGACGACGAGGCCGACGGCTTCTTCCTGCGAGAGCCCGCGCTGGATGCAGTAGAACAGCACGTCCTCGGAAATCTTCGACGTCGTCGCCTCATGCTCGAACGTCGCCGAGAAATTCTTGGCCTCGACATAGGGCACGGTGTGCGCGCCGCATTTGTCGCCGATCAGCAGCGAGTCGCAGGCGGTGTAGTTGCGCGCGCCGGTGGCTTTGCGGTGCGCGCTGACGAGGCCGCGATAGGTGTTCTGCGACTTGCCGGCGGCGATGCCCTTGGAGATGATCCGGCTCGACGTGTTCTTGCCGAGGTGGATCATCTTTGTGCCAGAGTCGACCTGCTGGAAACCGTTCGAGATCGCGATCGAGTAGAACTCGCCGCTCGAATTGTCGCCGCGCAGGATGCAGCTCGGATATTTCCAGGTGATCGCCGAACCGGTCTCGACCTGGGTCCAGGAGATCTTCGAATTGCGACCACGGCAGTCGCCACGCTTGGTGACGAAATTGTAGATGCCGCCCTTGCCCTCGGAATTGCCGGGGTACCAGTTCTGCACCGTCGAATACTTGATCTCGGCGTCGTCGAGCGTGACCAGCTCGACCACGGCCGCATGCAGCTGGTTCTCATCGCGCTGCGGCGCGGTGCAGCCTTCGAGATAGGAAACGTAGGAGCCCTTGTCGGCGATGATCAGCGTGCGTTCGAACTGGCCGGTGTTGCGCTCGTTGATGCGGAAATAGGTCGACAGCTCCATCGGGCAGCGCACGCCCGGCGGCACGTAGACGAACGAGCCGTCGGAGAACACCGCCGAGTTGAGCGTCGCGAAGTAGTTGTCCGAGGTCGGCACCACGGTGCCGAGATATTTCTGCACCAGCTCGGGATGCTCGCGGATCGCCTCCGAGATCGGCATGAAGATCACGCCGGCCGCCTTCAGCTCCTTCTGGAAGGTGGTCGCGACCGACACCGAATCGAACACGGCGTCGACCGCGATCTTCCGGTTGGCCGACGGCTCGCCGCCGGGCGGCGGCTCGACGCCCTCGAGGATCGCAACCTCGCGCAGGGGAATGCCGAGCTTCTCGTAGGTCTTGAGGATTTCCGGATCGATCTCGTCGATCGAGGACAGCGTCTTCTTCGGCTTCGGCGCCGCGTAATAGTAGATGTCCTGATAGTCAATCTTCGGATAGTTGACGCGCGCCCAGGTCGGCTCGGTCATGGTCAACCAGCGGCGATACGCCTCCAGACGCCACTCCAGCATCCAGGCCGGCTCATTCTTCTTTGCGGAGATGAAGCGGACGGTGTCTTCCGACAGCCCCTTCGGGGCCTTGTCGGATTCGATCAGCGTCTCAAACCCATATCGATACTGGTCGACGTCGATGCGCCGGACGCGCTCGACCGTCTCTGGCACAGCTACCATTGCCCACTCCGCTCGCGCACGGACAACTCCGGCCGACGATGATTGTCCCGCGCCCCCTCCGAGCTGATCGCGCAAATCACGGGACCAGCGAGCGAGAGAATCAGGTGACCGATGCAGGCAGACGCTGCCGTCGCTAGAGTCTTCACCATGTTTTGTGCCGAAGCCCCACTCATCGGCTACTCCTTATGCCGGCACGCAGGTGTCGGGCACTGGGCAAACGACGGCGCATTGCGGCGCGTCAAAACGCCCCTCACATTGGGTGCACTGGGTCGGATTGATCACATATATGTCGTTCTTCAGGCTGATCGCGGCGTTGGGACATTCGAACTCACACGCGCCGCAGACGGTGCACTGGGACGCAATTATCTTGTAGGCCATCGCTGCGATTCCATAAGCAGAAGTGAGGGACCGCTTCTTGCTTTCAAATCTTATGCCAAAGAGCTTAGGCTTGATTTGTCTCGGCTATTTTCCAAAGCGCATGACGCCGCCTCAACGGTTGTCGCAAATGCCACAATCGACCTCACGGCAGCTTGATCTCGACGCCGTAGTTTGAGCGCAGGGTCGATCCCGGCGGCAGTCAGCCGACCGCGTTCGCCAGCCCCAGGGCACGGTCCTTCCCATGGCCGCGGTGGCGCGGCTACGATCGGGCCTAGCCTCTTGCCGAGTGCTCCGCTGCTGCGTCAGGTTGGCGGGGCCGATCATATCGGTTCTACTCACCGAAAGGCGGCGGATTCAGCTATAGCGCTATGATGAAAGAGCCGCTGCAGACGTCACTGGTCGGGTTCGCATTCCACAGCACAGCCTGAAAACGTCGGGGCGGTCGCGCAGATAAAAATCGCTTCGATGATCGCGGGCCCTCTGGGCGAGCCGCTGCAGGCAATGTTCGATCCCCGCTGATTACCGGCAAACCTGCATTCAGATGCCCTGTAGGGGACGACTGAAAGCCAAGCGCGATGGTCTGGGATCCCCCGCGCCGCGCTGCGAAGAAATGCCAGCGGCGCTCAGCAGATTGATAGAGCCGAAAAAAAGCCACCCCGAAGGGTGGCCCAAGTCAGGGAGGAAACGCCCGTGTGGGCCTCTGGGATCAGGCCGCAGCCTGTTCGATCGGAGAGAAAGGAAATCCGAGGCTCTCGGCGACCGCCTTGTAAGTCAGCCGGCCTCGATGGACATTGAGGCCCGCGCGCAGGTGCGGATTCTCGAGCACGGCGGAAAAACCCTTGTTGGCCAGAGCCAAACCAAACGGCAGCGTGGCATTGTTCAGTGCCTGGCTCGAGGTCAGCGGCACAGCGCCGGGCATATTGGCCACGCAGTAATGAATGATGCCATCCACTTCGTAAGTTGGATCAGCGTGAGTGGTTGGGTGCGATGTCTCAAAGCAGCCGCCCTGATCGATAGCAACGTCCACGATGACTGCTCTGTTGCGCATTGAGCTCAGCATGCCCCGGCGGACCAGCTTCGGCGCGCTCGCTCCTGGAACGAGCACCGCACCAATCACCACGTCGGCCGCAAATACTTCCTCCTCTACGGATTCGATGGTGGAGAACCTGGTACGAACGCGCCCTTCGAATAGCTCGTCCAACTCGCGGAGCCGGGGTATCGAACGGTCGATGATGGTGACCTCTGCGCCCAAACCGACCGCCATGCGCGCCGCGTGCGTGCCGACGACGCCGCCCCCGATCACCACGATCCGAGCCGGCTGAACACCGGGCACTCCACCAATCAACAGCCCTCGTCCGCCTGCACTCCGCTTCAGCGCACTACCCGCCGCTTCGATCCCAAGCCTGCCCGCGACCTCGCTCATCGGCGCCAACAGTGGAAGACCACCATGGGCATCAGTTACGGTCTCATATGCGATCGCGGTGCACCCAGATTTTAGAAGCCCCTTGGCCTGTTCCGGGTCTGGCGCCAGATGCAGGTAAGTGAAGAGGATCTGGCCTTCCCGCAGCTGGCTCCATTCCGACGGCTGAGGCTCCTTAACCTTTACGATCATCTCGCTCGATGCGAATACCTCGCCTGCGGAATCCAGAATCGCCGCGCCGGCGGCGCGATAATCGTCATCGGTTGCACCTATCCCCGCACCGGCATCGGTCTCGATCATCAGGCGGTGGCCCGCTGCCACGTATTCGCGGACGGCTCCAGGGGTAAGGCCCACGCGATATTCGTGCGCCTTGATTTCCTTGGGGACCCCGACCTTCATTTGAAAACTCCCTGCCTGGAGCGCCTTTTTAATCGCAAGAGCACAGCGATATTGCGATGCAGGCGACTAAATGGTACAGGAATTCAGCGATCTTTGGCCTGCTACGCAGGATTTCAAACAAACAGATGCGAAGCGGGTTGAATGACCCATCTTCGCTGAGCTTAATCATCGTTCCCGCATGCTCGCCGCAAATGGGCGCCGCACCTTCAACAGATCCGAGGCAATTGTTCGCCCGACAACCCATCGACAATTCGTCCGCCGCCAGGCAGCGATGCGGAATCAGAGGCGATCTCAACTTGAAGATCGGCGCTTTGGCGCGTTGACATGATCGCCACCCCATGGTCGCCGAGGCTGCCGGACACCAGCACAAGGTCCCTGATCCTTGCTTTGTCGGCGGAGAGATCTCGCGAGCGAAGAATTCGTCCAGTTTGGAAAAGCGCTGCGTGGAAACCCCGACATCATCGGCCCTCGCCTCGGGCAAAGGCGCGGACTGTGCTGAATTGAAGCTGATACCAGCAGCCGCCGCGGCCGCAACAAGCTTGTTCATTGTGTCCTTGCCAAGATTGGACGGATCTGGCCCGCAATACTGCTGCTCGGTTATGATCGGACATGTCTGGCCAGCACGCCGAAGGTGCTTCGATCCAGCCTGGTACGCCTCCCCCTCATGTGCTTCTCCTGGCACATCGTTTGTCGATGAGGGTTAAGGTGAACATGACCGCAAAGGCGAACATCACCATACCGCCTGCAACCCAACTTGCCTCGCGCCAGCGCGATGCTTGGACGTAGTCAATGACGTAGGCTGAGACCACCTTGGTGCGCCCAGGAATATTGCCGCCGATCATCATGACGACACCGAATGTGCCGATCGTATGAGCAAAGCCAACCACTCCAGCCTTGAGGAACTCCAGCCGTGCCAGCGGCAGGCCGATGGTAATGAAGGCATACAACGGAAAAGCGCACTGACTGGCCACAACTTCCTGCGGGCCTTCGCTCATCGCAACAAAGGCGGTACGGATCGGCTGCACTACCAGCGGTAGCGCCGAGAGGACCGATCCGATTACGATTCCCGCAAAGGTAAAGGCGAGCGTGTGCTCGCCCCAGAAAGAGGCGAGAAGGCCGCCTGGTCCGTTCGGGCCGAGCAGGACGAGTACGCAGAAACCGAGCGCCGTCGGCGGCAGCACAAGCGGCAGCGCGATCATTGTCGCTACCGCCTCGCTCAGAACCGTCTTTGAGCGTGCTAGCCACCACGCGAGCGGCGCGCCAATAACCAGCAGAACCATTGTCGTCACGCTGGCGAGTTCGATCGTGAGCGCAACGGATTGCCAGATCTCTGGCGAAAGGGCATCCATGTGCGTCAGCCCACCGGCGAGAGCACGTCGCCGTACCGGCGCAGTGAGCGTATGCACGCCCGGCTCGCTGAGGAATTTGGCGCGCATCGCCTTTTGATCGGATCCAAGCTCCAAGAACGGGGCGTCTTGCTTAGCTTCGGCTGCGCCCCTTGCGGGATGGCGACCGCATCCGTTGTGTTTGCTTCAGCTGTCCCTCTTCGAGCCACGACACGCCTGCAGATCGACAGCATCGTGATCGATGACGGCTTGCGGGTCCCCGCGCCATTCACGGCGCATGAAGGCGAATTCGCCGCAGCCGTGAGGTGGTTTTCCGGAGCCGCGGGGGCATTCTCAAGCAGCCCAGTAGGTCGAATGCTGTCGCTCGAGCGGAACGTCTGAAATGTTGCAGCTTGCGGGCCTTGGCTGTCGAGCTCGGTGCTCGCGTTAACGCTCAATACGGTCTCGGGCCGCCCCGCTGGCTTCGACAACGCGACACGCTTATCGTCCGGCATGCGGAATTTCGTGGCGGCCGGCAGATTGATTCGCGTCGTTTCTGCGAGCAACAGCGGCATCGCAAGCATCATCGGAAACTCCTATGACAGGGTCGCTTCGACCGATCTAACGGCGGAACGCTCCTCGCTTGCCATCCAGCAATCCCCGTGCCGTTTCCGAAATGTGGAGCGCTCTGCGCCTAACGTGAGAAAAACGCGCATGGATGCCACCTCACTTTGGGGTGGACCTAACGCGCTGTCAGGTTTCCGGCATCTTTGTTCTCAAGCAGACAACGACGGCAGAATGAAATGGCAGATCGGCCGGCCGAGAGATGCGCGTTCTGCAAGGCCTCGATGCAAATCCTCACGTGGATGCTGCTTCGAAGTATTAGTTGGTTTGTTTAGTGTCCCTCAAAGGACCTTGGGACATGCGCTAGTTGCCGGGCAAGGAACCCGCAGGAGTCGCAGCGAAGCTATAGCGCGTCCGGGCGGTGGAGTATACCGACGGTGATAGCGCCGCGGGCGCGAGAGACACATGCAAAGATCTTTTCGTTCGCGTGCTTTTGCTACTCGCTGAAGAAACCGTCGTGGTGGTCAAGCTCACCGTCGATTTTGACGAGATCGATCGCGCAGGCGCCGCACTCGCCGCGCCGGCAATCCGAAATCACCTCGTATCCGGCCTCATTGAGCACGTCCAGCAACGAGCGCTCGCCGAATCTCGATCTCCAGGGCGCCATCTGCAAGGCACCCCCGGAAACCTTCGGTCGGCCGCGAGCCGCTGGAGCCGAAAGTCTCGTAGCGTAGGTCGGATAGTGCGCGTCCTGCGCCGGTCCAGGCCCGGCGCGCGGCATCATCCGGATCGGACCGCACAAGAAGGTCAGGACGTCAGGCGGCAGCGAGGCGAACAAGCCATCGAAATCGAGCCTGCGCCCTTCGCTGCCTGCATGGACAATAAGTCGCTCGTTCAGCAAGGGGGCGAGAACGTCCAAATAGACGGCTTGCTCACGGGAAGACACGGCACAGCGCAGAGTGAAGTCGGCATCGCGGCACGCCAGCGCCTGCTCTGCCCCGATCAGTGGCGTACTACCGATGCCGCGCGATAGGGCAGTAATGCCGGCGCGCCCAGTCAATCGGCAGCAGCGAGGCGGCTGACGTAACCGTCAGCCCGCGCGCCCGGCGCGAGCGACCACATGTACTGCGAGCCGCCGCGGGAGTCCTCCGCGCGCCGCACGGCGATACGATAGCCGGTTCGATCGGCTTCGCCGACCAAGGAACAGGACCGCATCTCCGGACGCCCATCGATAGTGACGGCGATATTGATCTGGCTGTCGACCGGATAGGCATCGTGACGCCGAGACGCCTATCGGCTCAGCGAGCGCCGATGCGGATACGCCTCACATCGACCAGCCCGCTAGATGACACGCGCTTCCATCGCCTGGATGCCTACGATCCAAACAATCAATTTTACCAATGTAACGTACTGTTGCATCAAGCTCAGCAGTCGAACGTGCTGATCGCTCTAGGACTTCTATGCCGAGACTTGATTCGGCAAAATGCGGCCCGACGCCTTCGAGATCGACCTCACAAATGCCGTTCGACGATTCAATCTGACCTCGTCAGTCCGATGCCCACTCGATCGTCTGCAGGTTGGGCCTCTGGTGCAGATCTTGCTTGACGAAAAAGATAATGTAACTGAACGCCGCCTTTGGAATGACGCGCCGGCTCTCGGAACCGTCTTCAATCGGACACGGCTAAAATGACTACCTCCTATGATGCCGTCGCCTCTCAACGACGCAGCGGCTCGCATGCGAGTGTATTCGGGAAGGAAGCGTCATGACCACCATGGCAACTGCGGCGCCCGCGCGCACGTCGCAGACTTGGTATAAAATTCTCTACATTCAGGTGTTGATCGCGATCATGATTGGCGCCATCGTCGGCTGGCTGTGGCCATCGGTCGCAACCAACGACTGGGTCAAAGCGCTCGGTGACGGCTTCATCAAGCTGATCAAGATGGTGATCGCGCCGATCATCTTCTGCACCGTCGCATCCGGCATCGCGCATATTCAGGATGCAAAGAAAGTCGGGCGCGTCGGCGTCAAAGCGCTGGTCTATTTCGAGATCGTATCGAGCTTTGCCCTGGTGCTGGGCCTTGTCATGGGCAATCTGGTCCAAATCGGCCGTGGTCTTGCGGTCAACCCGGACGCTGCGGCGGTCGCCAATTACGTCAAACAGGCGGAAGCCTCGAAGACCGTCGACTTTTTTCTCAATATAATTCCCGATACTGTGGTCGGCGCCCTCGCTCGCGGCGATATTTTGCAAGTGCTCCTGTTCGCGATCCTGTTTGGCTTTTCGCTGATGGCGCTGGGGGAGCGTGGAGAACGGCTGCGCGGCATGATTGACGACTTCGCGCACGCGGTGTTCGGCGTGATCGCCATCGTAATGAAAGCGGCCCCGATCGGTGCGTTCGGCGCGATGGCCTTCGCGATCGGCAAGTTCGGGCCGGCGGCGCTCGGTAATCTGATTGGGCTGATCGTACTATTCTATGCGACGGCCGCGATATTTGTGGCCGTCGTGCTCGGCCTGATCTCGCGGATCGTCGGCTTTTCAATATTCAAATTCATTATCTATATCAAGGACGAGCTCCTGATCGTGCTCGGCACCTCGTCCTCGGAAAGCGCGCTGCCGCAATTGATGGAGAAGCTCGAGCGGCTGGGCTGCTCAAAGCCCGTGGTCGGCCTCGTGGTGCCAACCGGCTACTCCTTCAACCTCGACGGCACCAACATTTATATGACGCTTGCAACATTGTTTATTGCGCAGGCACTCGGGGTCGATCTCACCTTTGGCCAGCAGCTCACGATCTTGCTCGTGGCAATGCTGACCTCGAAGGGAGCAAGCGGCGTCACCGGCGCAGGCTTCATCACACTCGCCGCGACATTGTCGGTGGTCAACCCAGCGCTAGTGCCGGGCATGGCAATCGTATTCTCGATCGACAAGTTTATGAGCGAGGTGCGAGCTCTTACCAACATCACCGGCAATGGTATCGCCGCGGTGTTCGTGTCCTGGTGGGAAGGCGAGCTCGACGACGCGACGCTGCATGCCCGGCTTAAGCAACCCACCGTTTCCACCGGTATCGATACACGAAACTCAAGGAGGTAGGCTCCGCATCTTATCCGTGATTTCAAGGCGCGCTCAACTGAGCGTAGCCAACTCGGCGATTTTTCGTAGTTCAGATCGGCACAGCCGCTCGAACTGCGAGCCGGAGCTTTTTTCGTGGGATCTGCGGATCGCACCGCTGTCTCCGTGTCGCGCCCCAACGGCGTCTGAGAATATCCACGCAAACGTGGAAGACGAAGTCGTTTTTCGACAATTATTTTTTTGGCGCGCCTTGGATTGAAAGCTCCTAGCCATCCAAATGCCGGGCGCAGCACAATACGATTCCGACACAGAACCTGCCGGCCCGACGGGCCAAGGTACTGGGTCTAGCCCACAAAATAGCTTGGTGCGTGGCCACTGAACTGGCCTCTTCCAGCGGCGATCTCCAACTCAGCCATCCGTTTGTTCCGGTGCGCGTTGCGGGATCAGGCCGGAGCGGGTAGATCACCGTGGACGAGCTTGGCACCTTCACCAGGCTGAATTGGATCTCACCGAACTAACGTCACGGCGCTCCACAGTTTACCGCCGCCCGTTACGAATTTGGCGACGCGTGCCTCATTGTTCAGCGTCAGCGTCTTCGTGGAATAGATGTAGCGTACTCATACGACGAAGTACGACGAAGACCGCCTGATTGACGCATGCGCGCGGGGCACGGCGAGCTCTATGATGGCGTTGCGTGAAGGTCAGGCAGCCTGCTGGTCGGCGGGTTTGTCGGCTTGGCGCAGGAGCTTCCATTCCCAGGGCAGCAGTTCGTGCAGACGCGACGCGGGAAGATCGGCGATACGGGCGAGGACGTCGGCGAGCCAGGCCTTGGGATCGACGTCGTTGAGGCGACAGGTCGTGATCATCGTCAGCATGATGGCGGCACGGTCGGCGCCACGCTGGCTGCCGGCGACGGTCCAGTTGCGCCTTCCCAAGGCGATGCCTCTCAATGCGCGCTCAGCACAATTGTTAAAGGCTCGTTCGGCGGCCGGATTTACGAACACCACACGCTTGAGCGAATCGAGTGTCAACACTCCTATGCCAACGCGGGCCAGAGTCTCACCCAGCGCGACATTCTCCAGTGCTGCGTCCAGCAAGCGAATGCTGAGCCGAAGTGATTTTTCAACATGCTGACCAAGACGCTCAAGAACCTGTAGCTCGGCATCGCTAAATGGCGGCCTATCGGATGCGCGCTGAACGTTAATACTCACAAATGTACGTGGATCCGAAGGAGAACGATCCCGGCGTCAACAGGTCAATCATGGACCGATCCGGGTGGACGAGCGGATTCAATCTTGCTTGGGTCATCATCATTGTAGCCCTGACTTCGAGCGCAACCGTCGATAACAAGCGGGACTTCGGGACAATCAGGAGATCCACGTCAGCTCTTGGTTGCCCACCCTGTTATCAGCTCTTGGCAGGATCCACGTCAGGTTTTCGTAAGCCAGGCCGCCTATCATGGGCCTTGACCAAATGCAGAAATGTATGCCCGACGGGAGCACCAATTGCCATGTATAATCGCATCAATGGCTCGTCCTACTACCAATCCCAGCGCTTCGCCGAAGCTGACGAGCAAACGGATGCAAATCGCTTCGCGGACGCGTTCACCAATATGCGCTTAGCCGAACCGAGCTCGAGCGGCAGCTCATCTTCGGCAACAAGGCCGTATTCGCTCGTTTCAAGCCCTCCTGTGATAGAGTTCGAAGATCGTCATTCATTCCGAACGGCCGCGTAGGCCTATCATGGCGACGAAATCAAGTACATCGCCGATAACCCCCAAGAGTACTCGGAGTTCGTGTCCGCTAAGGCAAGGCGAACTGCAGAAGTTGCTAAGGACTATGGAACAACGCGAGATTCCGATAACGCACGATACTTTAGCTACCAACTGGGGAACAAGAGTGTCGGGCTTCTAAGAATGGAGGGCGGCGACAGCATGAAAGAGTTCGACGTCGAAAGATGGCAGGAGCTATTTCCCGGGCGAACTGGGACCACTTCTACTGTGGATCTTCGAGTCGTTCATCCGCTAGTCGAGAACGCTGGCGATATCCTGCTTGAGCACCAGCTTCGAGTTGACGGCGAAAGGCCGCTGCTCAATTTGCGTCCGGCTAATCCAGAAGCAAGAGCCCGTGCGGCAAAGATGGGCTTCGTCGAGGTTGATGCGGACAACATGGTTCTCGACCCAGAGAAGTCAGCCAACTGGATAAGGAACAGTGATGGTGAATGGCAGCGGAAAGGCACCACTGCGCGGTACCTTTCAAAAGCTGACGACAGTGAAGGTAGTGATAACGAGAACGCAGAAAGCTCATCCACATACGACTACGAGGACGATTTCATGTGACGAGAGGATCTTACGGAAGATGGTCCTCCAGGTATCTAGTGCTGCTCTTCGCGAAAGCTTCAGGAGCTAAACTACCTCTTGCCAACCGCAGCCAGAAGAGACCGCTGGTTTCGAGCGAGATACCGCCCAGAGTGCAGCGGCGTCGCCGGCCGTTAGCTATTGGGAACAGGTGATCCGATAGGCTCGGCAAAATCTCCAGGATGGGCCGGCGAGATCTCCGACGCCCCCTTGTGCTTGGCGCGACCGCCGTCGTGCGATGGGCAAGACGCTACGGATCGCCAGCAGGATCCTGGCTGGCGAGAATGCTCTCGAAGAAGCCTCCAAAGCTGATTGCGATCGCTCTAGCGAACAAAATGGCGCGTATCGCCTGGGCCTTGATGGTCCGCGGTGGCGCTTACCAAGCTCCAGCGTCTGGCGCTGCGTAACGGCAAGACCAGACGCCGGGAGACGTCGGGAATGTGGTAAGGTCTAACGAGGATTATGGGCAATCGGTCAGGACTGGGATTGGAAGAATCAACAGGTGGATGAGTGCCGGTGAGCACGCGTAGCCGAATTGGATCCAATCCACGCATTCTATAAGGGCCCGCGACGTGTCGAGGTCGCATCACGAGGCCGGACACACGTCAGCACCCGACCACATGCCCGTTCCGAAGTTATATTTTGCTTGCATTTACTGTGGCGTCCACAAATCCACCTGCAGAATGCCGGCTAATCGCGAGGTGGCGGTAATGTGAAGGAACGTCGCCAGATCCGGGATTGATGCTGTTCTGATTGACGTTCCTTCGCATTATTTCAGAGCGTGTCGAGCCAGGCGAGCAGGCTCGTATCCCGCTTCCATGAGGGGGGATGTCGAGCCGATTCCGGAGCGCTGACCTGTTCCAGTGCCTTTCGCTTCGTTTCCAGATTGGCCCTGGCGTAGTGATTGGTGGTGTCGAGGCTCACATGACCAAGCCAGCTGCGGATGACGGTAACGTCGACGCCCGCCGAGACGAGGTGTACGGCGGTGGCGTGTCGGAAGCTGTGCGGCGTCACATACCTAGTCCGCAACGTTGGCGTGGTTTCAGCCGCCGCCTTCACATAGGCCGCAAGCTTGAACCGAACGCCGGATGAGCTGAGCGGCTCGCCATAGCGGTTGACGAACAACCGCTGGTCCGATGCACGCGGCTGTCGCTCCAGCAGCTTTTTCAGCAACAGCACGGTTTCCGGCCAAAGTGGACAGATGCGTTCCTTGCGGCCCTTGCCGGTAAGGCGAACGCAACTTGGGCTCTCGAACCGGATCGCCTTGGGACACAGATCGAGAGCCTCCTGTATCCGTGCCCCGCTGTTGTAAAGGAACGAGAGCAGCGCATGATCGCGCATGCCTTCGAGCGTGGAGCGGTCTGGCCGGGCAAGGATCGCTGCCACCTCCGCCGGGTCCAGATAACAGGGTTCCGACACCGGCGCCCGCTTGACCGGGATATGAAGGATTTCCACGCACTGAGCGATCGATGCGGGGTCTTTGGTCGCGACGAAGTTGAAGAAGCTGCGGATCGCGGCAAGCCTGCAGTTGCGCGTGCCGATCGTGCCACCGCGATCGTGCTCGGCGTGACCGAGGAAGGCCGTCACCTCGCCGGGGGTCAGATCGGCCAACGTGATCACCGCCACCTTCTTTTTCGCGCGCTGTGCGACGAACCGCAGGAGCAGCCGCCAGGAGTCCCGATAGGATCGGACCGTGTGGATCGATGCGTTGCGTTGCTCGACGAGCCATTCGTAGAAGAACGCACGCATCAGATCCGGGAACGCGTTTGCCTTGCTCATGGCCGCACCTCCTGCACCAGATCGAGGCATGATGCGCCCACCGCCCGGAACCGCTCGTTGGCGTGATGAAGCAGATCCTGTGTAACGGTGATGTAGACTAGAATGGAGTTGATATCCTTATGACCAAGATATGTCGCGAGGAACGGCAGCCGGTCTTGCGGATTGATGCCCGAGCGGTACCATTCGAGGATACGGTGAACGACCATCGAGTGGCGCAGGTCATGAAGACGGGGACCCGTTCGCCCTTCTGGCGGCTTCAGCCCGGCTCGGCGGATCACGTCGACGAGCAACAAGGCGATGACCTGCTTTGTGTAGCGGGCGTTGCGCCCCTCGTGCCAAAACAGGGCGGAGTGTGGATCCTGCGGAGCGCCGGCCTGCCGCCGCGCATCGAGATCAGCCCGAAGCGTGGCGATCACGCTGTCGGGCAACGGCAGTATCCTCGTCTTGTAGAACTTGGTCTGTCGGATCGTGACCGTGCCGCCGTGGAAGTCGACGTCACCAAGATCGAGACGGGCAAGTTCGCCACGCCGAAGCCCCGCGCAATAGGCCAGCAGAAGCATGGTATGGACGCTCGGCGCACGCAGTGGGGCCCGTTCCGAAGGATAGGAACGGGCAATATCGAGCATCTGCCGTATGTCGGTCGGCGTATAGATGTAAGGCTTGCGCCACTGCCTCGCTAATTCCTTCTGCGGTCGCGGGTCCGGGCGGCGCGGCGGGAGCGACGGATTCTTGTGGCGCAGGACTCTCGCAAGGATCCGCTTCAGCCTCTCACATTCCGCAGCGTGATTGAGTGTCGTTTTTGCCTTCTTCCAATGCTCCAGCATCACCTCGATCGGTTCATCCTGCAACGCAGGATTCAACTGCAGGAACCGATCGAACCGCAAGAACCATGCGGTCTGCGAGGTGTATTTGTATCCTCTGTTGCGCATCAGCGCGACGTGCTCGGCCATGATCCCGCCCAGCATGCTGCCGAACGGCTTGGGCTGGCGGAGTTAGGCAAGGGCCTGTTCGAGGTCATGCGACGCCAGTGCGCGCCAGACCGGCCGACATCGCTTGATATTGCATGCCCCGCACAAGGCGGTGACGGGATTGCGCTCGATCGCTCCGATGTTCAGAAGGTGATCGAGGAACCGATCGATGATGCGGGTGCGGTTCAACAGCGTCGTCGCCATCCAATGGTCGGACAATGTCTGCAGCCAGGCCACCATAACATCCTTGCCGAGCTCGGCATGGCATTCAGCGACGTCCTGGAAGCTGTTCAGCACGTGCCTGTAAGAGGTGCAGCTGTCGGCGTGGCGCAGGCCAAGGCCTGCCAGATAGCGCGCGATCAACTGCCGTTCGGGATCGGGCCATGTTGTCATGACAGCGCCTCCGCTTCCGGCACGTCGAGTGCGATGGTCCTGAGGTCCTCGGTGGCAAGCTTGAGATGGGGCACCGTGGACTCCGCCGACCGGTGCCCGAGCAGATCACCGATGACCTTCTGCGGGACCGATGCGCGCAACATCTCGACCGCGCGTGCATGTCGGAAGACATGGGCACCGCTCTTGCCCGGCAGCTTGATACCGGCCTGGCGCAGTCGGCGCCGTTCCATCTTGTCCAACATCCTGAGCTTGCGATAGGGTGCACGCGCGCGGATGAAGATTTCCCGGACGTCGATCACCGGCCGCCCCGCACGTAAATAAGCAAGCACTGCTTCGCCGACCGGCTCCATCAGGGGCAGGAAGGAACAGGCCTTGGTCTTGGTGTGCCGGATGCGGATCGATTCCGCCCGCCAGTTGATGTCATCAAGCCGCAGGTTGCAGATTTCGCTCGACCTCAGCCCATAGGTCGCCAGCAGTTGCAGGATCGCATGGTCCCTCAACCCCCTCGGTGTCCTGTCCTTTCCCACAGCCTGCAGGACGGCGGCAACCTGATCTCGCTCCAGAATCGAGGGCACCCCCTCATAGGCGTAGATCCGCGGACCGATGACATGTGGCGATAGGTCGATCGCGGTACGCCCGACTCGGTGCAGATGCCGCAATAACGAGCGCAAGCGGTTCGCGACGGCGCTCAACGATTTGCGGGTCAGCTTCGGCGTGCGCATATCCATATAGCGGTCGATGTCGTCGACCCTCAGGCTCGTCAGGCTGTTGTCACCGTTCTGCTCGAACTGCCAAGTCAAGAAGTGCCGTGCCTCCCAGATCAAGACCTTGATGCTGGCGGCGGCGAGACCTCGCGCCTCACGAAGCCAGACCTCATATTCGTCGCAGATCGCAAATCGCTCGGCCTCGGCGGCGCAGGCTGCTTTCGGAGGGGGTGGCCACTGGCCCTGCACAAGCCGCAGCAGCGCATGGATTCCGGCGCGCGGGATCGGGTGCTGGTGTGGCCCTGATCGACCATGGCGTTTGCGCAACATCCCACTCGCATGGCTTACGTATGTCGACACCAGCGCCTCGGTCACGTTCTCGACCTGGATTTCCCGCTGTTCGAGATAATCGAGGAATCTGCGCGCGCACCTGCAGTAGTTACTGATCGCCCTCGGGTGATAGCGCTGGCCGGTCAGTACGGCCTCGAGCTCGGCGAGCAGTTCTTCATTGGATTTCAGCACCATCGTCTCCTCTGCTGGTCAAACGACTGCAGAGGTCGCCGAAAAATAATGCGGAGCAAAGCCTGTGCCGGATCTGTGGATTTTCCCCGATACTCACGCGCCGAGCCGGCATTCCTTCACATTACCGCCACCTCGCGATTAGGCGGTTAATGCTCACCTCTTCATTAACCACCGAAGGCGGCCAGATGCTTCTGGGGATGCTCGCCTCGTCGGTCGCTCGAGGCGTAATAGACCGCCGCCGGCGGCGCAGGCCCGGCGAAGGGCCGGTCATCCCGCACATAAGTCCAAATCCGCCCGGTCGTGCACTTGCCCTTCGCCAGGATACGGATGGTGGGGTGAGTGGGCCGGCGGGATTTCACCTCCAGCCTCTCGCAGGTAGGGTCGAGGACTGGCGCGCCGGCAGGTATCTCGACCGTGCCACGTTCCCAGTCCCCTCCACGTCGCAACGCAGCGTGCGGATTTCCCGCACTGCGCGCTCCCATTTGCTTCACTCCAAGGCTTATGCGACTTATCCGGCTGGGGCCGCTTTCGGTCCGTCGCGTCGCACTCGATAGCCGTTGAAGAGCCTGAGAGTGTCGTACAACCACGACCTATTCCACCGCTTCCAGCAGAAGCCCTTTCGTTTCCGAGCATGCGCCAGATGGCGCCTGACCTTCTTTTCCACCCAATCTTTGATGAGGCTGAAGCACTCGCTGGAGTGTCCAACCGCGAAGTAGTTCACTCAGCCCCGGAGCATCGGATTGATCAGGCTTATTACCCTGTCAATCCGCTGCGACCGGTGTCGGCGAAACACCTCTTTGAGCTCGCGCAGAAGCGCCGTCCGTTTTTTGAGCTTGGGCGTGTAATGCGGCCGCATCGCTCCGCGTAGACTGCGGAGGTAGCGGAAGTCGAACCCCAGGAAGCTGAAGCTCTCGCCTCGTTCCAGGTCCACGGTTCGGCTCTTTTCATCATTGATTTCCACCTGCAGCTTGGCGAACTCCTCCCGGAGTCGTTTGGTCACGGCTCCAATCAGCCAGTCATGACGTTTGTAGGCGTCGATCAAGACCACCAGTCGAGTCGCCCTGGGGAGTTTCACCCCCAGGCGCTCACAGATCCGGACGTGAACGTCTCCGCTCATCCCGCTCTTACCGTCCAGCCGCCGTCTTGTGCAGCATCGGCCAATGGGCCAACAGGGTGGGGGTGCGGCAAGCAATGTCCCGTACCCAGTGCTCTGCCCGTCTTCGATGTCGCCGCAGACGTTTGTATTTCGACATCGCCCATCGCGCGAGACATCGGTCGAGATGGCGTAGTGTCGGGTAAAGCGCCGACTTGTAGTACCGACCATAGTAGTTCATCCAGCCTCGAATGATCGGGTTGAATATCCTCGCCAGGTCGTCGATCCTCTTATCCACCCGGCAGCGTAGTTGCCAGGCACGGATTTCCTGTCGGATTGCCTTCGTCGCGGCATTGCTGACACCGGGGCTGAAGTTGACGAAGTGCTTTCCCCAACGGTTCTTCAACCGACGGGCACGGAACGTGTAGCCCAAAAAGTCGAATTTCTGTTCAGGATAATCACCTCGCCGGTCGTCATCCTTACAATAGACTATCTTCGTCTTGTCCGGATGAAGCTCCAGTCCGCATTCGGCAAAGCGCTTCGCAAGCGCCTCCTTCAGTTCTTGTGCCTGCCGCTCACTGTCGCAATGGCAGAGAATATCATCGGCATAACGCTCGAACGGGATGCTCGGATGATTTCTTCGCATCCACATGTCGAACGCATAGTGGAGAAAGAGATTCGCCATCAGCGGTGATACCACCGAGCCCTGCGGCGTGCCCTTCTCTCGGGGGTCAGGGGTGCCGTCTTCCAGTTGAACGGGAGCTTTAAGCCACCGTTCAATGTACAACAACACCCAAGCGCAGTCCGTGTGCTTCCGAATCGCCTTGAGCAAAAGCTCATGCGATATCGAGTCAAAAGACTACTCGACAGACTGCCCACCACCGCGCTCATCATCTCGACGACTATCCTGATCAGGTAACCATCGTTCGGTCGCGCCATCCCTTTGAGGGATCTGCGCTTAATGTGCTTGGCTGGTGTCATCGACGCGGCGAACTTCATCTGACGCTTGTGCTGCCCGATGGTACCCGTGCCCTTGTACCGGCCGCGTGGACAGATCTGCCTATCGCACAACATTTGCCGCGTGCAAGCCCGCAATGCGCTCGAGCGGCATTCCTGGCTTCCTACGCCGAGCTGCTGCACGAATCGTCGACGCTTTGCTGCGGCAATTGGATGCCGCGCATAATGTCCTACCACCGGAATCGGAGGACAGCTATGCAGCAGCTAAGCTTTCTCGACCCACCACCTCAGCGCGGGGCCGTACCCGTATGGGAGGCCCTCGATAAAGTCGCCGTCGGACGGATACGATGTAGCCGTCGTCCGCGTCGTTGGAACGTGCCTTAGGGCCACGCAGCTGTGCTCGGCTGCGACCTCCACAGCCTCGAGCGCCCGCCAAGCGATTATCGGCAGGGAAGGAACACGGACATCTCAGACTCGGTTGTACGCATGTCAGCGCGCTATATTGATGGGTTTAGAACAACTATACCTACGTTTATAATGCGCCTTTCGTCGGCATGTGCTGAGTTCAGCTGCAAGCAATTGACCCGGAACCGTTGGCGCGCGTCTGTTGGGGCCGAAAGGCTTGCCCCATTTATAGCTCTTCCGCCGGAGAAAGGCCGGACGATCCAAGAATGTATAACCAAATCAATAATTTCAAACGCTCAGCCACGCAGTTTACTTTCGGCAGCATAACGCTGGCGGTAGTGACGTTAGCTTCCTTGTACCTTCAAACGCATTTCGCTGAGACGGCGTTCGGCTATTTGCTGGTGATATTGCTGTTTTCGTTGATCGGCAGCTTTATTGCATCGTCCGCGCTTTCCATCTTAGCTATCGCTGCTTTGGCGTACTATTTTGCGCCGCCGGCGTTCAGTCTGCGGATCGAAGACCCTCAAGCTCTTCTGGTGGCTGTCGCATTCTTTACTGTCTCGATTGTCGGAACGCACCTGAATGGAAAGGTCCGCCAGGAAAGACAGGCCGCGCGTGAGACTGCAGCCGAGCTCCGGCGCAGCGCTGCCGATTTGAAAGACCGTGAAAATTGGTGGCGCGCAATCTTTGAGCACAATCCGTCCATGTACGTCATGGTCGATGAAGCCGGTACCGTCCTCAACGTCAATACGTTCGGCGCGACACAACTCGGCTATGCGCGTTCCGAACTGATCGGTCAATCCGTCCTGGGAGTCTTTCTGGAGGAGGATCGCGCGCTCGCTCGCAAACGCATTCGGACGTGCCTTGAAGATATCACTCAATCGCAAACCTGGGAGGCCCAGAAAGCTAGGAAAGACGGCTCGGTATTGTGGGTACGTGAAAACGCCAAAGCGATGCTTTGGGCCGATGATCGGCCCGTTGTCCTCATAGCCTGCGAAGATATCACGGAGCGAAAGCGGACCGAACTTGCCCTGCAGCGAAGCGAAGCACATTTGGCCCAGGCGCAGGAGTTGAGCAATACAGGCAGCTTCGGTTGGAACGTCGCCACCGGCGAGGCCTTTTGGTCAAAGGAGATTTTTCGAATTCTCCAGTTGGACCCGCAAACGGTTCCGGCGCCGGAACTGGTCGTCGCGCGTACGCATCCGGACGATAGGGCGTCGGTCCAGGAGACTATCGATCAAGCAATGCGGTATCCAAGGGATTTCGAGCATGAATACCGGCTACTGCTGCCGGACGGGTCGGTGAAGCATATCCATGCGCGGGCACGCGCCACGAGAAACGCGACTGGTGACATCGAGTTTGTCGGGGCAGCGACGGATATCACGGCTGCAAGACAAGCAGAACAGCAGTTGCGCCGCAGCGAGGCCTATCTGGCCGAAGCCCAGCATCTCAGTCACACGGGTAGTTGGTCCTGGGACGTCCACGGTCTCGATTTTATCTATCGCTCCGCCGAGGTCGATCGTCTGTTTGGCTTTGATCCGCAAGAGACGGTATCGATAGAGACCATTCGGTCGCGTATCCATCCGGACGACCTGCCGCGACTTAAGGAGATGCAGCAACTGGCCAGAGAAGGCAAGGACGGGCGCTTCGCGTACGATTTCCGAATCCTTATGCCAGATGGCTCAATGAGGCACATACATTCCGTGGCCCATGTCGTGGTTGGGAGCGACGGCAATGTCAGCGAACTCATCGGAACACATATGGATGTCACTGAGCAATACGCAGCCAGGGAACGTTTAGAATGCACACTTGCCGCGCTGCGCGAAAGCGAGCAGCGCTTTCGCGACTACGCCGAAACAGCTTCCGACTGGCTCTGGGAGACCGGGCCAGATCATCAGGTCACCCACTTGTCCGAGCACACCAGCGCTGCGGGAATCTTGGCGACAGGGTTGATGGGTATGCTTCGCTGGGACATTGCGTGCGACGTCGAAGAAGAACCCGAGAAGTGGCGGCAGCATCGGGCGAGGCTGGAGGCACATCTGCCGTTTCGGGATCTGGTCTACCGCACCGTCAATCGGATGGGATCTCCGATCTACGTCCGAACGAGTGGCAAGCCTTTTTTTGATATCAACGGTCATTTTCTCGGCTACCGCGGCGTCAGCACTGACATCACGGCTATCATTCGCGCAGATCAAGCCGAACAAGAGCTGCGAAAGGCACAGGCAGAGCTTGCGCATGTGACGCGTGTAACGACCCTGGGAGAGCTGACGACCTCCATCGCCCACGAAATCAACCAGCCACTCGCGGCTATTATCAACAACGCCGACGCGTGCCTCGGTTGGATGAACCGCGAAACCCCTGATCTTTCCGCCGCGCGCTCATCGGTTGACTGGATAATCGAAGACGCAATCCGAGCAAGCGAGGTGATCCGTCGCGTTCGCGCACTTGCGAAGAAAGGCGAGATCGAGATGCTGCCGCTCGATATCAATGACGTCGTTAAGGACGTCATTGCGCTCGTGACACGTGAGCTGATTAGCCACCAAGTGACACTGAAAACCGAGCTGACGGCAGCGCTGCCCGCAATCCTCGGAGACCGGATTCAGCTGCAACAGGTGATTATCAATCTGGTGATGAACGGGATCGAAGCTATGGACGCAGTTACGGACCGGACGCGCGAACTGGTGATTCAGTCTTCTGAGGACGATATGGGGCACGTGCGGGTTGCCGTGACCGATAGTGGCGTCGGCATCGCCGAGAATGACGCCGACCGAGTTTTAGATCCCTTTTTCACGACAAAATCGAGTGGCCTTGGCATGGGTCTTTCGATCTGCCGCTCGATTGTGGAAGCTCATGGAGGGCGCCTTTCAATAGTCCGCAAGCAGGGGCCGGGGGCGAGCTTTCGGTTTGACCTGCCGTTGCACAAGGAGGTCGTGTCGTGAGCGAACGCTCTAACTCCCAGCGCGAAGGCAGCAAGGTCGAGGCCTCGGCAAATGCGATTGTCTTCGTTGTCGAAGATGACCTCTCGATGCGTCGGTCGCTCACGAACCTTTTTCAATCCGTGGGCCTGGACGTCGTTGCATTCGGATCGGCCCGCGAAATGCTGCAAAGCACACTTCCGGACGTTGTTAGCTGCTTGGTTCTTGACGTCCGGTTGCCAGGCTTGAGCGGCCTTGAGTTCCAGACCGAGCTGGCCAGGCTGAACATTCATATTCCCATCATCTTCATTACCGGCCATGGCGACATTCTCATGAGTGTCAGGGCTATGAAGGGTGGAGCGGTCGATTTTCTCACCAAACCGTTTCGCGATCAGGAACTACTGGACGCCGCAGTCGCAGCGACCGAACGCGATCGCAAAAGGCGGGAGGACGAGCAGACCATCGCGAAGCTGAATTCCCTATTTGAGACCTTGAGCCCGCGCGAGCAGGCGGTGATGAAACTGGTAGCTACCGGCCTGATGAACAAGCAGATAGCCGCCGAGCTGGGGCTCGCCGAGATTACGGTCAAAATCTACCGGGGACACGTGATGAAAAAGATGCGTGCCCGGTCGCTGGCGGATTTGATCAGAATGACTGAGACGCTGGGAATCCGCACTAACCGCCCTGAACAAACCTAAGTATGATTTTACAATCGAACCACTCAAGCTCACTTTTTCGCCCATGGCGGCTAATCCTTCGGCAGTCGCTATCCCCGCGTCAGGAGGGCTTGTCTTGTCCACGCTTTTGATTTCTGTCGTTGACGACGACTCGTCGGTCCGTGCGGCGACAGATAACCTTTTGAAATCGCGTGGCTATATCGTCCAAACATTTGCGTCGGCTGAGGAGTTCTTGAGGTCACCGCGGTTGAGCGAAACCTCCTGCGTAGTTACGGATGTGCAGATGCCCGTTATGAGCGGCTTGGACCTGCTGGCAGAAATGCGGACCAGAGGTTACAGCGTGCCGTTCATTTTCATTACTGCGTTCCCCAACGATCGCGTGCGCACCTCAGCCCTGAGCGCGGGAGCGATTGGATTCTTGGCCAAGCCCTTCACCGGACATGCCCTGATCGAGTGCCTTGATGCTGCACTGGAGGAGAATGGCGGCGACGGAGACATCTGAAACGATCAGCCGGCCGCCGCTGCGCTGTCGTTAGACTCCGCTGAGGTCGGGTTGGGGCTCTTTAATAGGTCCATTTGGCCCCCTTCTCGGCTTGCCACCCTGAGCTCGCCCAAGCCAAATTTAAGCGCTGAATGTCGAGATCTATCACACCGCTACGATCTTCTGGAACAAACTCTCCGAAATCAGGCGGCATCGGCAGCGGGCAATCTCTAATTGCGTTGTTGGTCCGTGACCTGCCCGCCAGGCGGTCAGGCTGGCCAGAACAATCTTGCCGCTGATTGTAAGCCGCAAAAGACCGCCGAGCGTAGTGGAGATCGCGCGAGGAACAGGACCAGATCTATGCTTATTTTCCAGCAGATCCCATTGTCACATTGAAATCGTCCTCGTAATCGTAAGTTGAAGAGCTTTCTGCGATCTCGGTATCACTGCCTTCGCTGTCGTCAGCTTTTGAAAGATACCGCGCAGCGGTGCCTCTTCTCTGCCAATCACCATCATCGTTCCTTACCCAATTGCCTGACTTCTCTGGGTCGAGAACCATGTTGTCGGCATCAACCTCGACGAACCCCATCTTTGCCGCACGGGCTCTTGCTTCTGGATTAGCCGGACGCAAATTGAGCAACGGCCTCTCACCGTCCATTCGAAGCTGATGCTCAAGCAGGATATCGCCGGCGTTCTCGACAAGCGGATGAACGACTCGAGAATCCACAGTAGAGATAGTCCCAGTCCGCCCGGGAAAAGCTCTCGCCATCTTTCGACGTCGAACTCTTTCATGCTGTCGCCGCCCTCCATTCTCAGAAGTCCGACACTCTTGTTCCATAACTAGGGGGACCTGTAGAGATTCGCGCCAGGGCCAGCAGAGGGAAATAGTGTCGGTACATGTTGAAGCTCAACATGAATCCGCGTGATAGCTCCGTACCTTGCTGTAAGCGCTTTGCAATCTCCTCGGCGGTCGAGTTTGTTCGAGCGCCGATCCCGTAGCCCGGAAAGCCGGTCGCCGTATAGTGATCCTCGTCCCAGCTTCCATCGCTCTTCTGGGTTGCGCAGAGATGCTCGACACCTTTCCGAACCGCCGCGTCGACTTCAGGGGTTGAATTCACAGATAGGAGGCACATGAGACCCCACGCTGTTTGCGACGGCGTGCTCGGTCCCCGTCCTCGAAGCTCAGGATCCATGTAAGATGCGCATGTTTCACCCCATCCTCCGTCGTCATTCTGCCTCGATAGGATCCAGACAATGGCGCGTTGTACATAGGGCTGCGTCATGTCCTCGCCTATCGCCCTTAGCGCCGGCAGAACGGCTGCGGTGCCGTAGATATGATTGACGCCCCAGCGACCGAACCAGCTTCCAGCTTCTTCTTGTTCGCTTCGGATGTAGTTTAGAGCGCGACGAATAGCGGGATGGCTCTTGTCGTATCCGAGCGCAGCGAAGGCTTCTATGACATGGCCCGTGACGTCGACGCTCGGCGGATCAATTGCCTCGCCGAAATTGCAGAATGGTATCTTTGAAACAATTTCCTTGTCGTTGTCTCTGTCGAAGGCAGCCCAACCGCCGTTGCCGCACTGCATGGCCAGCGTCCACTCGAGTCCCAGCTCGATCGCGCATTCAACTCTCTGCCTTAGCTCGCCGGTACCAGTTCGCAATTTTCCGAGCACAAGCAGAGCAACCGCGGTATCGTCCACATCGGGATAGTAATTATTGGCGCGTTGGAAGGCCCATCCACCGGGGCGAGCGTTCTTACTCTTCACAGCCCAGTCTCCGGGAACAAGAACTTGCTGATTAAGAGTCCACTCCAGCGCCTTGCGAACTTCTGTGCTATCCGCGGATGCGCCTGCCTCGTGGAGCGCAAGGATCGCCAGTAGCGTGTCCCATACCGGAGATTCACTTGCCTGAATGTGAGTGCCCCCATTTCGATCATAGCTCCAGTGTGTGCCCAGCGCTGCGATCGCCTTGGACACCACTGGGTGGTCCATCGTGTACCCCTCGTTAATCAGCGCGATCAATCCATATATCCAGGGGGGTTGGAGACCTCCCCACGCGCCATCCGCGTCTTGATGCCGAATAATCCATTCAAGGCACAGCTTGATGGAATTCTCACGGAAGGGGATCAGCTTCAATCTCTGCGCCTTGTGAAGGCAGCGATCAATTTTCAAAAAGAGCCATTCGAGTGAGAAGGTGCGCGCACGCTTGGCAGGAATCGAGAAATCGAAATTCTCATAGGAGCATGGAAAGACCTCTTCAAGCTTGCTGCCGCCAGGGAGCGGGCAAACAGGCTTGCGTGCCGCGACGATTGTTAGAGGAACCATGGTCGCGCGCGCCCATTGAGCGAAATTGTAGATATTGAACGGAAACCAGAGCGGCAAGCGAATAATTTCCGGGGGTAGATTGGGTGTACATTCCCATGGCCAAACGCCAACCATAGCCAGCCAGTACCGCGTGAATACTCGGAGGTCTCTCATAGCGTTGTGGTCTAAGATCCATGCGCGAGCGCGAACCAATTCGCTGCAATTGGGATCGAAACCCTTTGCTCGAAGCGCCGCGTAAACCTCCACAGTCGAGTTGATGTCGCCATCGGGTGCGCCAGGGTAGGTTGCCCAAGACCCGTCAGGCCGCTGCCGCTGCAATACGGCCCTGATGATATTTTTCTCTGAAGGCAGCTCGAAGCCCAGCATATAGCTGGCCAAAAGCCACTCGGCCTCAATCGTCGAATTCGATTCAACCATGCCAACCCAAAATCCTGACGGATCTTGGGCTTTCCAGAGCCAGTCGATCGCCCCCTGGATGGACCTAGACAGTCGGTTGGATAGATTGGGACCAATTGTAGTCATGGTGCTTTCTGCATGCAGTTGCGCGAGCTGTACGCTTAGAGCGTGATATGAAGGCTCACAAGAAAAAGCTCTATTGATATCGAACGACCGAAATTGCGCTCCCAAGGGACTGCGGCGGCATCACTCTCTCCGCGCAATTCTTAGGAGCTAGCATCGGTTCAGTGTAACCCGGTATGAGCTCCACGTCCGCAGTGATCAGCGTGGGTAGCGGATCGGCATCCGCAGCGGCTCGAAATGGATCCCCGGCCTGTTGGGAGCGAACGCCGCATTACGCTCAATCAGTGTGGCCAGATTCATTTCCGTTCCCCTGGATCGGCCATGCGCGATCAGGCTCCTGAGCTCCTGAAATTCTTCAGAAGTTCTGCTGATAGTGAAGCTATTGTGTCGATACGCATTTCAGATGCGGACGATCGTAAGACTATCTCAGCCGGAAAACGCCAGTCAGACGATGTTACGATTGTTTCGGTGAAGGGCCCTTGAGAGCTGCAGATCCGGACGCTTCATTCCGCGCTGAGGGTTGCTCAACGGATGTTGAGTGCATCTGTCCGTAATGATAAGCGCACCACGAAGAACTCTTCTTGCCTGGCTTTCTAAGTACAGGCTCGCCGCACATATAGGCCTCTCTCTCATCCTCATCTTTGAAACCGACAATGGCCCGGCATTGCCCCTCAGTATGATCGATCAAGAGAACCTTCCTGGCGCCATCGTTTTCTTTCACTTTGCTGCTCCGATCTGCCAAGCGATCGAAGCACCGCTTATGATGCGCGGCTCTTTCAACCTACCCCGGTTGAAACTCTCAACAGTCAGACCGATCGTCACGGATTTGCGCGATAACGGCACCATACCATTGCTCATCGGCCGCCGTGAGCAGCATGTTCGCCAAACCGGTTTCGGAGGCGCACGCCGGCTGACAAAGGGGCTTGCGTTCGGATGTGTGAAACGGTGGACCCGCGCAGACTCTCTCAGGCGCTGCCGATCGCTGCGGGCATATGGTCTCGGTTCTGGATTGCCCGGTCCTTCACTATCGTTCGCCAAAAACAGCGCCGCAGTTGACGATCGATGCATAATCATATCGGCAAGCCAGATGTCGGGATTCAGTATCAAGATGAGATCTTGTGGCGTCAGTCTTTCAATTTGAGACATTCGGAATCCTTACCTCGATACAGTCAGAGACTCGCCACCTCAAGAACGTACAATTTAACGTTACGTGCGATTCAAGTCCCTCGGGCCTGGTCGTATGGAATGTCTACAACCGGACGTGGAAAACGCGACAAGAAAGCTGGACGATCTCAACCATTTGGCGCGAGCCTGAAGCAGTCCGTTCGCCGCTCGTGTGAACTGGGACGGCGGTAGCGAATACCAGGACCAGGACACAACGGTGCAGGATTTGGTGCGTGAGCCGCGACGTTCCAAACGAGTGTAGGGCGGTCGTAAATCAGGCTAGTCGCGACGAGCAAAAAAGGCACGTCGCCTTCTGGTGTTTCCGCATTAGCGTCCGCGTTGTCCGGTCGTCCCGGGGGCACGTCACGCGGGGCAGCGATCATCGCAGCGTCTGGTAGAGGCGATGCGGCAGGCCCGCGCGGCTCGAGCGAGGAGACATAAAGCCGCTATGCGATCCACCTGGTCCCAACCATGATGTTCCGCGACGATACTTTTGGCTCACAACCTGTTACCGGTCGAGAGTGGCCCTGTTCGGCGGAAACTGATGTTACTCGCTTGCCGGCAGTACCGGAGCTATCAATGTTAGTAGGTGTCGACGCAAATCATGCAGGACAGATCTGCGTCGCTCTTCGAAATGAGCTATAGCGTCTCCGACCTTAGGACCTTCTTTCGATGTGTGCGTGAATCGATGAATCGCATCTGCGTCGACGTCAATCCAGCCGTGCTCGCGAGCGCTCGCCACCATCTTGCCATAGGCCATTTGCCAGGCTTTGCTTTCCTTGGGGCAACCGGGCAGCGTAGGCACCAAGTCGACAGAACCAGCGCATTGCCTTGGTCAACGAGGGTAATCCCCCTCAAGGCTTGAGTGTTGGGAGCAAGTGGGCCCTTTCAGAACGAGTTTGAATCCGTCAAAATCCAAAGGGTCCACCAACCGTATGCCGCCTTCGGGCGAGTATTCTATGACCATTTGCTCCTGCCCTCATTGCGGTCTTCGAAGCGATTGAGCCGGCTGTTCGTTCGGACCTTGCGTGCAAAATGCATTCAATCTTCCGGTATGGTTCGAAGCGTACCTCGGAAGTTGATCAACGATTAACGGATCGCCTTGGCCTGGCCGGGTCGCGACAATTCGTCCGACAAAGATGGTATGCGTGCCAATCACCTTATGGTCATGCAAGGTGCTCTCGAGCGTAAACATTGCGCTTTGCAAAAGCGGTCGTCGAGAATGCCCTGATTCCACCGCGCCGAAACGAAGCGGTGAACTCCTTTCGCGCCATCCCGCCCCCCAAACCGCAGCGCAAGGTCTTCCTGATCACTGCGCAGAGAACTCACTCCAAAATTGTTGTTGGCGAATATCACGTCATGCGTCTCGGAACTGGCGTTGATGGCGACCAGCAGATAGGGAGGCTCCATGCAGATCGAAGTTACAGAACT
>NZ_JACMYP010000045.1 GCF_020889705.1 Bradyrhizobium altum
GCGTGCTGCGCGAGCGCGCCCGGACAATGCTCGCGGCGGGAACCCAATCGCGCGACGAGATGGCGGCCGCGCTCGGCTACACCGACGCGACGAGCTTCAGCCGCGCCTGCCGGCGCTGGTTCGGCGACAGGAGCCTGCGAAGCTAGCTCATCGGCGCGCCTTGGCGCGGCTGCGCAGGCTCTCCACCTTGCGACAGAGGTTGGATGGCCGACGGATCGTCGCGCTTGCGCTTGGAGGTCCAAGCGACAAACGGGTAGGCCAGCAGCGCCAGATAGCTGGAGGGCATTGGGTGATCGACGCCGAATGCCTTCGGATCCTGCCCCTTCGGAAGGTAGGCGCTCCCGAACAGCACATCGTAGAACGAGAACAGCCCGGCGAAGTTCTTGTCCCTGGCTGCCGTCTCGTTGCTGTGGTGCCAGTGATGAAATTCCGGCGACACCAGGACATGGCGCAGCGGTCCATAGTTCAGGCGGACATTGGCGTGAACCAGCCAGGCCTGCCAGTAGTAGACGAGCAGGTAAGTTCCGATCGCTTCCGTGGAGAAGCCGAGCGCGTAAAGCGGAAACAGCGCGCCGGCCTTCATGAACATCACGTCGAGCGGATGCTGGTGAATCGCGGCGAGCCAATCCAGTTCCTCGACCGCGTGATGAACGGAATGGATCTGCCACATGGCGGGCACGACGTGCAGGATGCGGTGCGTCCAGTAGACGCCGAGGTCGGCGATCAGGATCACGACGGGCACTTGAACCAGATAGGGAAGATCGCCGATCGACTGCGTCGCTGCCGCAGGCAGGATCGATTGATTGACCAGAATGGCCGCCGTCATGATGGCGATCACGCCGGCCAGCACCAGCCCCGCGTTGACAAACAGGAAGGCCATGTCGGTCAGTAGGCCACGCCTGAAAATCCTCTGAGGCCTCGCGGCGAACAGTCGCTCGAAAGGCACGAAGATCAAAACCGCCAGCAAAAGCTGCGTCAGTCCAAATAAATCGCGCATTCAAATGGCCGCCTGAAATGGCGGTAGCCTATCACCTCGGCTCCCAACAGCGTCAATAGGAAGGAAAGCCCAAGCCCAAGGAGCGTTAAGCGGGAGCGTTAATCGGCCCGGTTCGCATCAACTCAAAAAGTCGTTTGACCTCGCTCAACCGCAACTTGGTACCGGCCCGCACGTCGGCCGCAAACTGGCGGGCGACCTCCCGCCGGATCTCGATCGGCTTTCGGGGCTTTCGTCGATAGTTGCGGGTGAGCGGTGAAAGTTGTTGTGGCTCGCCACAAGACCAGCCGTGCCGGACCTATCTGCCGTCAGTGCATGAAGGCCACGATCAGCGCAATCGTGACCAAGACGTATGTGCTGGTAACGGTAATGCCCAGGTATAAGCGCTCCATAACGGCCTCGCTGCCCTTCAAGGTGAGGTGCCGCCCCCTCGTTGTTCATCGTAGCGCTTGCTGCACACCGAGGAGTTGGAATTTCGACTTACGGGGGCTCTACGGGAAAGCCATCGGGATTAGTCCTTGCGGGCGACCCGGTTTTGCGTCGATCCCGCCTGTCGCTGACACGCGCGATGGGTTAATTCAGCGATGGTGCATCCAGGGCACCACGACTTGGAAATTGTTGCTTGCTTGAATCAAGGATCAGGACGTTCGGAATGGTCATTGGCTGGCTAACGCTGGCCTTTATTGCGTTCGCCACACTGTCCCCGATCCGGGACCGCCCCTCGTTTGCAGCTGATCCGCACGTCGAGCATTTCGCCGCGTTCGCGGTGATGGCATTGGCCTTTGTGGTCGGCCATCCCCGGCGCGCCGTGCTGGTCGTGCTCTTGGTCGTTTTCAGTGCGTTCACGCTCGAAGCAATGCAATTGCTAACCCCTGACCGGCACGGCCACCTGGCCGACGCATTCTTCAAGGTTGCAGGAGGCCTCGCCGGCATCGGAGCGGGCCAGCTTCTACTGCTGCTCGTTCTGCGCAACCAGTCCGGCCGGTGACTTCAACCGTTGAACTTCGCGAACGGCCAAGCAGCTTCTCCAGGGGTCGAGAAAAGGCGCCTTGCTGAAGCGAGCATGACGGCCAGACGCTGACGGCCTCCGTTCAAATGAGGCATTCGTTCGGAGTTTGATGCCGCGTCTACGCTCTTCCTAGCTACGTTTCAGACGAGCGATCCTTTTGTAGTCGATCCACAACTCGACGAATTCGTGCTCGTCCAAAAAACCCTCAGCTCGGCGCTTTGCCTCTTCGTCGTCACTGCAACGAAGTTCATACGTTGCGCGTGCGACGCCGGCCGGGTCTACTCCAAATGCCACGTAAGGTTTGCGTTCTTCAATCATCTTGTCCCCATGACCTAATGGCAGTCCGATTGACGCAGATTGGCGTCGGAAGATGTCATTGCAATCGATGAATCTCAAATAACGAAAGAGGCCGCTGGCCGCTGAACAGCGGCCTCCTGGACCCCGATTTCAAATGGACGTCTTGGAAATAAAATCGCCGCCGAAGGTCCGATATTAGTAGAGGGCAAATGCGCAACGCAGTGAAGTCCAAACACGCTCATCCACACAGGGAACTGTTGTGACGTTGCGAGCGCGACACACTTCTGTGACCTGGGAGCGATCTACATCGCCCGCGAATCTCGGTCAGAGCCCGGACGGATTATCGATTTCGTGCGCGCCAGTACGATCATTACGCCGACAAAAGATCGCTAGAGCTTTTGCCGGCAATTTGGAATTGCGTTCGCAATCAAATCTATCAGGATTTCGAGTGGCTCGTGCACGACGGTAGTCTGAACCGCGGAACCATGTTCGATGCAATCGGTGATCCGCGGGCCCGATATTTTCACGAGCCTGTGCCGATGACGATTGGAGCGAAGCGGAACGCACGAGGCGTTCGGCGTGTGTGTGCAAGTTCACAAAAGCATCGAATGCCAAGTGCTATACTTAAAAGGATATTACGTCGTTCATATTGCTGAGGGAGTTTGCGGTGAATTACACGGCACCGATACAACCAAGGTTCCTGGTTCGAAAGGGAAGCACCGACTGGATGGTTTACGATCGACAACGCAAGGGGGCGGCCCAATTGAACGATTACAGTTTGGCTGAGAAACTGACGAAGGAGCAGGCCGAGCAGATTAGGCAGAGGCTGGCAACTTGGAACTCTCAGCCTACTTGGGCTGGCCCGAAACGCCCATCGCGAAGCTGATGACCTCGCCCCCGTCCAGCCGAGTATCGAGCCACCGAACCTTGTCGCGAAGCGTTTATCGATGCCCATGAGGACGGGGACGGGCGGCCCGAATATCTAGGGCCTGAGACAGAGCGCTACGGCCATCTAGAAGCGCTTGCCACGGCGCCGCCGGACTTTCTCGCGAAGCGAGGGCCCTGCAGGTCCAGAGCTTGCTCGCCGATGTTGACCGCTTCGAGAACATCGCGTCCTCGCTTCGCTGAGAAGAAATGATTTGTCCCTGCGGCGCCTGTTGTTCCCAGCGCTGGAGCCCTGAAATTCCCCGTGCCATCAATTCAGCAAATGCGAGGGCAAATGACTGTCGCAGTGCATACACAGGTCTTAAGAAAGAGGAGCCGGCGCCAGGGCCCGTGCGCCAGCTCCTCCGAAACGGAGACCGTAAGACGTCCCGTCCCTCTGAGAAGCCTGCGCCGACCTGCTTGCTGATTTGCTAACGGCCTCGCTCGGCTAGCTCTCGACCAGCGCGAATGGATATCGTTTTCCGGCAGGCTGGGCGGGAGTAACCCTTAATGGCGCCGCTTAGGGGCGGAACGAGCGGCGGTATCAGAGGTAGTCTGTCGGCTCCCGACCCTTACGCCCCCACCCGGTCGGGAGTTGACAGAATGGCGACCTCGGCGCGCCGTCCGCGTCGGGGTCGTTCCTCATTGTGCACATCGCATTTCAGAACAAACGCCAAACCGCCCTGTTGCGCCCTTGCCGTGCGGAGTGATTTGAAGCGGTTGGTAATGTCTCGATTTTGCTCGCAGCGAGTCGAGCTTGTTCGCAGCACGAAAACGATCATCCAGAACGAAACCGGTTCGTCCTAAACCATTGTACGATCGATGAAAACGCTGGCGCGCTCGGAGAGATTCGAACTCCCGACCCTCGGAATCGAAATCCGATGCTCTATCCAGCTGAGCTACGAGCGCGTTGCGGGTCGATTATCAGACTTGGGCTGTCGGGGCCAGCGGGGACGGCGCGGCGTCCGCGCGTCCCGCCGGCCTTGCCTTGAGCTCAGAAGCAGGGATGCCGGCGATGATCCTGGCCGATATAGGCGGCCGAGCCCTGGTAGCATTTGTTGGTCGACGGGCCGTCATAATAGGCGAAGCTGCCGGCGGCCGGGCCCGGGCCGTAATTGTGCAGATAGCTGATGTGGTAGGGCAGGCCCCAATGCGCGTGGTGGTGATGCCGGTGGTGGCGCGGGGTGGCCGAGAGGTCGGCCGCTGCAGCCGGGGTGAGGGCCGGGATGGCCAGGGAAACGGTCACGGCGAGGGCGGCGAAAAGCTTGCTCTTGGTCATTGGCGGCCTCCTGGCATTCACGCTGGAATCGGCTTGCGCAGCCGGTCCATGATCCTCTGGCGCTTCATTTAACCCGGAATCCGGCGAAAAGCTGCGGGAAATCAGTCACAGCGCGCCAAATTTTGCCTTTTTGGGGATGCTTAACGGATTGCCAACACAGTCCGGCCAGAGTCTTGCGGTCAGGTCCGCCCGGGCCGCCTTTCCCTCGGTTTCGAACATTTCATGCGCATCACGCCCCTTGTTGCCTTGCTGCTCTCGGTTCCGGCGGTCACGCCAGCGCGGGCCGTTCTGCACATCACGCGCGACCATGGCGGCTATGTCGAGGAGTACAAGGCCAAGTACAAGCAGATCCGCGACCGCCGCGAGCGCGTCGTGATCGACGGCATCTGCAATTCGGCCTGCACGCTGGTGTTCGGCATCGTGCCGCTGAACAAGATCTGCGTGACGCCGAAGGCCAGCATCGGCTTCCACCAGGCCTATTACGACAAGGCCTTCACCTTCGGCATCAAGGTCACCAGCCTTGAGGGCACCTCCGACCTGATGTCCTACTATCCCGATACGGTGAAGGACTGGATCCGCCGCAATGGCGGGCTCACCACCGAGATGAAGAAGATCAAGAACGGCGTCGATCTCTGGAAGATCGTCGATCCCTGTCCGGAAGAGTGGTAGGCGCGGACGCTCGCGCACACTCGACCTTCTTCCAGCGCGGCTTTGCCCGCTTGCCGCGTGCGGCCAACGCCCGCGATCCGAAACCCTGCGGTCAGAATTTGGAACCGGCAGCACGGGCCATTCGTTTTGCTCATGATGCGTTCATCCTCATGATGCGATGGTGGGTCCGAGCAGCGAGAGCGAGCCTCACCGCCGGAACGGACCGGCCTCGGCTCGCCCGCGCAGGAGGTTGTGATGGCAACCAGGTCCAATCTTTCGAAGGCTGAACTCGCCCGCGGCGTTGCCGGCGCCGCGTCAGCGTTGGTGCTGAGCGCGCTCGTCCTGTTCGTCGCCGCACATCACCTGAGCGGCGGGTAGACCGGGCGGCAGGTCCACCAAGCCAGTCATGAAAACAGGAAGGTCCCGATCAGGAGGCCGGCCGCAAATGCCCAGAGTCCGAGGGTGCAGGCCGAGATGACCCGAACGAGATTGCGCAGATCCACGTCCTGCCAGCTGCTGTGGGATCGATACGTCAATGCAGGCCCCCCTGCGACGGCCGCCTTTGCTCTCCGCTGGGAACCCTGTTCCTCATAGATGCCCAAATGAAGGCAGCGGTCGGTTGCGCCAATCACGCATTTGCGATCTCCAGGCGCCGGTCGGCGGCCTTCCTTGCCAGAAGGGACCGAAGCCGGAGGCCCTTCACGCCGCGAAGGCCGAACCGCCGCCTTGCACGATGTCGCTGAGATATTTCGCCGGCGGCTTGCCGAGCGCCTTCTTGAACATGGTGATGAACGCCGTGACGGATTCATAACCGAGCGCGGTCGAGACCTGCTGAACGCTTGCGCCGGCCGACAGCTCGCGCAACGCGACGATCAAATGTAGCTGCTGGCGCCAGCGGCCGAACGTCAGGCCGGTTTCGCTCAGGACGAGACGTGCGAGGCTGCTCTCGCTCATTGCCACACGGTCGGCCCATTCGGCCATCGTGCTGCGATCGGAGGGATCGTCGGCGAGATCAGCCGCGATCCGTCGCAGGCGCGGTTCGCCTGAAATCGGCAGATGCAGCTGCTGGACCGGCATTTGCGGCAATTCGTTCAGCAGCAATTGTGCGACGAGCGTCGCATCGCCGACGTCGTGCTGCATGCGATCCGAAAGCGCGACGATAAGCTCGCGGAGCAGCGGCGAGATCGACAGCGTGCAGCAGCGGTCGGGCAGGTCGGCGGCCCCGGGCTCGATGAAGACGAAGAAGATCCGCGCGTTGGCGGTTGCGATATTGGTGTGGCGGGTGCCGCCGGGGAGCCAGACGCCGCAATGCGGCGGCACCATCCACAGTCCGTTCGGAACGCGGCACATCACGCCGCCGCCGAGCGCAAACACCAGCTGTCCCTTGCGGTGCGCATGCTCGGCCGCCTCGACCTTGTTCGCGGTGATGTCGAGGCGCACGGCGAGGGCTGGGGCCGCGACGTCATCCGGATCGAGGTCCGGCCAAGGATAGCGAAGCTCAAAACCCATAGCGGAGCTGAAAACCCATCGCGTGACTGAATTTAGCGATCGATAGAGCAAATATGTAAATTCTTCCGGCCGCCAAGTCGATAATTTCCGCGCATACAGACAGCCGGGAGCATGCGATGACGATGATTGCGCCGATGCGGACGTTGGGCGGGCAGGGGCTCCTGGTCGCGGGGATCCTGCTGATCGCCTCGGCGCTCCGTGCGCCCATCACCGGCGTGGCGCCGATGCTCGGCCTGATCCGCGAGAGCAGCGGGGTCAGCGCGGCAGAGGCGGGGATCCTGACGACGCTGCCCTTGCTTGCGTTCGCCGCGATCTCACCGGTTGCAGCCATCCTCGGGCGCAGATGCGGCATGGAGCGGTCGCTATTCGGCGCGCTGCTGGTCATTGCGGCCGGGATCGCGCTGCGCTCGTCCGGTCCGGTCTGGGCGCTGTTCGCCGGCACTGCCACCCTTGGTGCCGGGATCGCTGTCGCAAATGTCCTGCTGCCGAGCCTGCTCAAGCGGGACTTCCCGACCCGCATCGCCGGCCTGACGGGCGCCTACGCGATCACGTCCGCATTGGCGCAGGCGCTCGCATCTATTGTGGCGATCCCGCTCGCCCTGTTGCCCGGATCGAACTGGCACCTTTCGCTTGCGAGCACACTGATCTTTCCGCTGGTGGCGCTAATGGTCTGGGCTCCGCAACTGGGGATGCACTCGGCTCCGGCGATCGAGCCTGGCTCGTCGTCGCATCGCGGGCGCATCTGGCACTCACCGCTCGCCTGGCAGGTCACCGGCTTTCTCGGCCTGACCTCGCTGGTGTTCTACATCATCGTCGGATGGCTGCCCGCCATTCTCGTGCAGGCAGGTTATTCAGCGGCGGCGGCGGGCACGTTGCACGGTGTGTCGCAATTGGCGACGGCGGTTCCCGGCTTGATCCTCGGTCCGATGGTCCGCCGCATGAAGGATCAGCGCGGCATCGCGATCGCGGTGTCGCTCGCGACCTGCGTTTCGCTGCTGGGATTGTGGCAGCTTCCGTCGCTTGCGATGGTGTGGGTCGCGCTGTTCGGCTTTGGAGCGGGAGCTGCCTTCATCCTCGGTCTGACATTCGTCAGCCTGCGAACAGCGCACAGCCATCAGGCGGCCGCGCTGTCAGGCATGGCGCAATGCCTCGGCTACACGCTTGCGGCTGCGGGTCCGCCGCTTGCCGGACTTGCCCACGATGCGACCGGAGGCTGGGAGGTTGCGCTCGTCTGCTGCGCCGTCGCGACCGTGCTGATGGCGGTCCTTGGCAATTTCGCCGGACGCGCGGCCACGATCTGATGCTTGCTGTGTGCGGACATGCGGCCTGTCAATTCGGCTTCCGCACCGGCCGCATACCGGGGATGGCGGATGCCCGTCGGTTGTACGCGATGAAGCCGCGCGCTACAGAGACGCGTGGCAAGCAAGCGCCTGGGGAAAGTGCCGTTGAGGATATCAGCCAATACGCGCATCGTGATCGGATCGACGCTTTTTGCCCTGGCGTCGAGTGCATTGCTCTATCTGCCCGATCGACCGACAACTTCTGCGCGGCACCTTTCACTTTTATCAGGGGCACGCGTTTCTCGTCCCGGTCAAATACGTGGATGGCGAGATCAAGACTGCCCGGCTGTATGAAGACGACAGGCTTCTCGGTCCCGCGAATACCACGCAGCAAGAGATCATCGACAAGGGCGCCGGCCGATTTGGACTTTACCGGGATCGCTGGGGCTATTTCGGACCGGCCTTGATGTTCTCGACAAGCGACAATACCGACCCGAACACCAACGGCAGGAAGTACCACCTCAGATGACGGTCTGACGTGTGCCGGGTGCCGTCACGTGGTGCGTATCACGCCCAGTTCCTTCGAGCGCTGGAGAAGAGCCGGCTGGTAAGGCGGCGAGGGATCGTCGTCGTCAGGGATGGCGGCTGCATCCGACAAACACGCATAGCATCCTTGAAGACAAATGGTCGTGATTGCAGCGAACAGGCGCGACAGTCTGCAGGGTCAGAGCGGTCTCAGGCGACAAAGCAACCCGGCGGAACGAGATGCAAGGCTCGGACAGATCATGTCGCGAGAATGCGAATGCGTGGCTCACAAGTCGTGCAAACAATTCTCAGTGTCGTCCTGGCGAAAGCCAGGACCCATTACCCCGAATGAAATTTCTTGTGCGATGCTGGGGCCGCGATCTCGCTCATCGTCAAGTACGGTGGCTATGGGTCCTGGCTTTCGCCAGGACGACGATTGGGGAGATCGCATGCTCCTATGTCTGGCACCGTCATGCTAAGGTGTGAGCGGAGCGAGCCTCGAAGCACGACGGCCCGACTGTGGCCGTGCATCCTTCGAGACGCGCTATGCGCTCCTCAGGATGACGGATCTGATCGCTTTCGCCGGGACAGTATGCTTGTGGCGTCCGCCCGCCACCCCCGCAAAAATTCGCGATTGCCGGCTGCCTCTTCTTCAGGCAATGACGGCCTGCAATGAACAAGAGCTTCGAGGAAACTGCCGCTCGTCTGGCGCCGACGATTTTTGTCGTGCTGTGGAGCACGGGATTCATCGGCACCAAATACGTCATCAACAATGCGGAGCCGCTGACCTATCTGGCGATCAGGATGGCGTTCGTGGTGGTGGTGATGGCTGGCATCGCCGCGGTCGCACGGCCGAAATGGCCGGACCGGACAGGCGTTTTCCACAGTGCGGTGGCCGGTATCCTGGTGCACGGCTTCTATCTCGGCGGCACCGCGATTGCGATCGCGCATTCGATTCCCGCAGGCCTGTCGGCGCTGATCCCGGGTCTGCAGCCGATCCTGACCTCGACCATCGCCAACGGCTGGCTCGGCGAGCGCGTCACGCCGCTGCAATGGGGCGGGCTCGTGCTCGGCCTCGCCGGCGTCGTGCTGATCCTGCACAACCGGCCGATGACGGGCGATGCGGGGTGGGGCTGGCTTGCCTCCGGCGTCTCGCTGATCAGCATCACGCTTGGCACGCTCTACCAGCGCCGCTACTGCAACCAGATCGACTGGCGCGCCGGCAATCTCGTGCAGTACGTCGCGGTGACGATCTTGTTCGGCATCGGCGCCTGGCTGTTCGAGACCAATGTCGTGCATTGGACCCGCGAGTTCGTGCTGGCGATAGCCTGGCTGGTGTTCGCGCTGTCGATCGGCTCGATCGGGCTGCTGTATTGGCTGATCCGACACCACGCCGCGACCTCGGTCGCGAGCCTGTTCTATCTGGTGCCGGCGGTGACCGCGCTGATGGCCTATGTGCTGTTCGGCGAGCGGCTGGATACCGTCGCCATCGCCGGCATGGCCGCCTGCGCCGCCGCGGTGTTGGTGGTCAACCGCCGCGCTTAATCCTTGCCGCGGATTCTTGCGTACGCCGCAAGCGCGCGTTCTCGTCCCATTTTGTGATCGACGATCGGCGGCGGATAGGTCTTGCCGAGTTCGACGCCGGCGCTTGCGAGCTCGATCGGCATCGCGGTCCAGGGCTGATGGATCAGGTTGTTGGGAAGCTGCGCGAGCTCCGGTACCCAGCGCCGGACATAGGCGCCGTCCGGATCGAATTTCTCGCCCTGCAGGTTCGGATTGAAGACGCGGAAATAGGGCGCGGCATCGGCGCCGGAGCCGGCGACCCATTGCCAGTTCGCCGGATTGGAGCCGGCATCGGCATCGACCAGCGTGTCCCAGAACCATGCTTCGCCGGCGCGCCAATCGATCAGCAGGTGCTTCACCAGGAACGAGGCGACCACCATGCGCACCCGGTTGTGCATCACGCCGGTGTGCCAGAGCTCGCGCATGCCGGCATCGACGATCGGATAGCCGGTCAGGCCGCGCTGCCAGGCTTTCAGCGCAGGGGCGTTGCGCTTCCACGGAAACGCATCGAATTGCGCCTGCAGATTCCGGTTCGCCATATCAGGCTCATCGAACAGCAGATGGCGGCAGAATTCGCGCCAGACGAGCTCGCTCAAGAATTTGTCGATGTCGCCGGCGAGGCGCGGGTGCTCGGCGGCGGCGAAGCGGGCCGCATGCCAGAGCTGGCGCGGGCTGATTTCGCCGAAGCGCAGATGCGGGGAGAGGCGCGAGGTGCCGTCGCGGTCGGGCCGGTCGCGGTCGTCGCTGTAGCCGCGAATATTCTCGTCGAGGAACGCCTTCAGCCGTGCCTGCGCCGCGGCTTCGCCCGGAGTCCAGGTGTCGCGCAGGCCACCGGCCCAATCCGGCCTGGTCGGTTCGAGATTCCAATCGTCGAGGGCTTCGCTCGCGACGCCACTGACGGATGCGAGCTTCTTCGGCGCCGGCAGCGGCGCTGGCGGATCGCCAAGCCCCTGCACACGCCGCCAGAACGGTGTGAACACACGCGGGCCACGGTTGTCCTTGTTGCGGATGGCTTTGGGTTCGACGAGCAGGTCGCCAGGAAAAATCTGCGAAGCGATACCGTCACTTGCGAGCGCGGATTCAACGTCTGCGGCAATCGCCTGATGCGGCGCTTGCGCGATCTCGTTCCAGAACACGGCGCCCGCATGGATGTCGCGCGCCAGCGTGGCGATCACGGAGGCGGCCGATCCGGTGCGCAGCACCAGCGTTCCGCCGATCGCCTCAAGGCTTTTACGAAGTGCGCGCAGCGACTGCGCCAGCCACCAGCGCGTCGCGCCTCCGAGGGGGCGCGCGGCTGGAGGTTTCAGGGCACGACTTGCTTCGTCGCGGATAAAAAGGCCAACCACGGGCGCGCCGCGGCTGGCCGCTTCATGCAGGGCCGGGTGATCCGACAGCCGCAGATCGTCGCGAAACCAGACGATAACAGGCTGTACGCGGGCCACCTGGAGGCTGCGTGCCGGCCGTTACTTCGGCTGCGGCACGATGCGGATGTAGGGCTTCGGTTCTTTCCAGCCCTGCGGATAGATCGTCTTGGCCTCGTCATTGCTGACCGAGCCGGCGATGATCACGTCCTCGCCCTGCTTCCAGTCGGCAGGGGTGGCGACGCGGTGCGTGGCGGTGAGTTGCAGCGAGTCGATGACGCGCAGGATCTCCTGGAAGTTCCGGCCCGTGGTCATCGGGTAGACCAGCACCAGCTTGATCTTCTTGTCGGGACCAATGATGAAGACGTTGCGGACCGTCTGATTGTCCGCCGGCGTGCGGGTGAGGGGATCGCCGGAGGTCGAGGCCGGCAGCATGTCGTAGAGCTTCGAGACGTTGAAATCGGTGTCGCCGATCATCGGATAATTCGGCGCCGCGCCCTGGGTTTCCTTGATGTCCTCGGACCATTTGGCGTGGCGATCGACCGGATCGACCGACAGGCCCATCAGCTTGACGCCGCGCTTGTCGAATTCGGGCTTCAGGCGGGCGAGCGCGCCGAGCTCGGTGGTGCAGACCGGGGTGAAGTCCTTGGGATGGGAGAACAAAAGCACCCAGCTGCTGCCGATCCAGTCGTGGAACTTGATCTTCCCTTCGGTGGTCTCGGCTTCGAAGTCGGGGGCGACGGCGCCAATCTGAAGTGCCATGATTTTACCTCATCTCTTTGAAGTTGCATCCAAATTTGTATTTGAGGTGGTCTGTTCCAGTATAGGACGCGGAAAGGCCTAAGTGAACGGCTTCTGAAAAAAGGTGAGACATTTCTCCTTGAGGGTGGAATTCCAAGCAATTTGTTTTGATCCGTAGTCCTGCGACGAAATATCAGCTTCGGCACAAAAGCTTGGAAATGCCCAGATAAAGCCGCTTATCGCCGTCATCACGCCGGCCCCGGCTGCTATAGGACTGAACCGTGACAGCGTTTAAAGCGACCAAATAGCAACCATCTAAAAATCTCGGAACCCAAGTTCCGAATCATTAACCACTCGTTTACGCCCGCATGGAAAAGCTGGCCTCAGATAGGAATTGAAAGCTCCCACAATGTCTACCCCAAGTACCAAGGCCGCTGAGGCTCTCAGCGGTGCGTTGCATCCGTCCTGCCGCAAGACCGCCGCCCATGCGCTGACCATCGTGCGCGATGGCGTGATCACCGGCGAAGGCCCGACCACCAAGGGCCGTATCCATTTCTCCCGGTCACTCGATGCCGATGACGCTGCCTGGTGCGCGCGCATCCTGACGGCGGCCGCGGTCGAGCATCAGCCGGTCAGCCGGGCCGAGATCGAGGCGCTGTTCGCGATCAACGAGGCTGCTGCCGAGCGCAGCGATGGCGGCCGGTTCGACGACCTGCTCGCTAAGGCGATCGCCCATCATGCCGCGTCCGAGTCCGGTCTGCCGGTGCCGCCGCGCACGGTGGCGCTGTCGCCGGATACGAACATCGATCGCTGGGCGCCGACGCAAGGCGCCAAGATGGACACCAAGGTTCTGGAATGGATCGCGGGCCGGATGCGCGGTCAGCGCCGCACCGGCCGTGCGCTGGCGGCGATGGTGGCAACGCTGGTCGGCGCGACTGCGCTGCCGCTCGCAGCCCAGCTGCCCAACGTGTTCGACATCGGGATGATGTGATCGTGTGGGATGATGCCTGTGCATCATCCCAGACCACCGGCTTCAGGCGAGAGCGGCGGGGATCACTTCCCCGCCGTTTTCTGTTTGCCGGCGCTCTCCTCGAGCCCGAGCGTCCGCCCCGGGAACCCGGCAACGTCGAAATAGCGGGTCGAGAGCACGCGCTGGAATTTCAGCACGGTGCGCAGGCCGTTGGCCGAAGGCTTCTTCGACATGATGGTGCCCTCAGCCATCTTCGGCACGATGCCGTTCGGGAGCGCTTCAGACATCACCCGGCCGATCAGCCCGCCATTGTTCGGCGCGCGCAGGCCGAGCAATTGCGCCGCGGTCATGCCGACATCGGCGTTGCTGACCGGCAGCGGATCGACATAGCCCGCCTTGAAGTCGGGACCGATCGCGGCGGTGAAGTTGAAGGTGTCGCCGCGGCTGAAGCTGCCATGCATGCCCTGGCCCTGGCGCAGCACGGTGTCGGCAACCTGCACCGAGCAGTTGGTCGGGATCTCGCAGCCGCTCGACCAGGAGCGGAAATTGACCACGATCGACGGGTTCGGCGTCACCGCCTTGCCCTTCAGGTTCAGGTTCGACATCGGCAGCGTGCCGGGGAAGGTGCCGAGCTTGTCGTCGACAAACAGGCCGCTGACATAGTCCTGCTCGAGCAGTGCCTTGATCACGCGGTCGGCGAGCTTCTTGTCGCGGTTCGGCAGATAGATCAGATCCGAGCCGCCATTGGTGGCGATCACGACGTCAGGCTTGGCCGGGTCCTGGCCGAGCACACCGTTGCCGGCCCTCGGATGGGCATTGTCGGCGACCTTGGCATTCTTGTCGTTGGGGTCGAACAGCGGCAGGTTCAACGCCTTGGCGAGATCGATCGCCAGAAAGCCCATCGGCAGGAAATCCTTCGGCGTGTCGTCATAGGCGATCTTGGCCGAGGGGCTGGTCTTACTCTCCTTCGAGATCGTCGAGAAGCCGTGGTCGGAGGAGACCATGATGTTGGTGTTGGCGGAAAGCCCGAGCTCGTCGAGCGCCTTGCGGAGCTGGGCGAGGTTGTTGTCGGCATTCTTGATGCCGGCCATCGAGGTCGGGCCGTTGATGCCGGGCGTGATGGTGTTGAGGCTGTCGCCGGTGTTGTGCTGGCTGCCGTCCGGATCGCGCGACCAGAACACCAGCACGAACGGCTTGTTGCGCGCCTTGAACATCGGCAGCACGACCTTGGTCGCGACATCGGCCATGTAGGCCTGCTGTGCGACGTTGGCGACCGTGGTACCGGGCGTCTTGGCGTCGCCCGCCTTGGCGTTGTCGCCGCGGCTCGGGGTGGCGAGCGGCAGGCCGGCCTTGGTCAGCGCGTCCTTCATCTCGTCGGAGAGCGGCACGCTGGCCTTGCCGCCGGTGGAATCGTCGACCACGATCGTGTTCTTGCCGCGATCGGTGTGGTCGAACAGCAGGGTCGGGCCGACCTTGCCGATGGCGGCGGTGCTAAAGCCCTGGCCGCGGGCCATCTTCAAGAGCGTCTCCTCGTTGAGATAGTCGCCATTGAAGTGATCGTCGATATCGGCGAGCACGGCATCGTTCTCGATGAAGGGAACCACGGTGTCGCCGGCAGGCACCGAGGTGTAGCCGGTGAAGATCGTGTTAGAGAAGGTGCCGGTGTCGCCGAGATAGTGGCCAGTCGAGAGCGCCGAGCTGTTGGCCATCGTGAAGGTCGGGAACAGCGAATGCGAGTTCTTGAAGTGGACGCCCTTGTCGCGGATCTCGGCCATCGCAGGCGCCGTCTGCGGCGTCACGATGCCGCCGCGCAGGCCGTCGGGGACGAACAGGATCAGGTTGCGGGGTTTTGCATTTTGCGCGGAAGCGGCGCCGGCTGAAAGCGCGATCATGCTCGCGGACAGTAATGTAATGGCACGGCGCATTTTGTTATTCCCCCTGATGAAGCCCCGCGGCAGCCCGCCGCAGCCTTCGTTTAGTTTTGCCATATGACAGAAATGTTACAGCGCCCGCCGGGCGCTGTAACTGCCGGATTTTTCTTGGCACGGCCGGTCAGCAGGCCGTCATTCCGCGGGCTGAACCGCGGTTCTCTCATTCCCCGCAGCGCTGCCGGCATGCCCGTACCGTGCATAGAGCGCGGGCAGGACGGCAAGCGTCAGCAGGGTCGCGCTGATCAGGCCGCCGATCACGACGGTGGCGAGCGGCTTCTGCACCTCGGCGCCGGTGCCGGTGGCGAACGCCATCGGCACGAAACCGAGCGAGGCGACCAGCGCAGTCATCACCACGGGCCGGAAGCGGGTGAGGGCACCCTGCTCGATGGCCTCCCGCATCGGCACGCCGCGCTCGCGCAATTGGCTGACGAAGCTCAGCATCACGAGTCCGTTCAGCACCGCAACGCCGGACAGCGCGATGAAGCCGACTGCCGCCGAGATCGAGAACGGCATGCCGCGCAGCCACAGCGCCGCGACGCCGCCGGTGAGTGCCAGCGGCACCGCGCTGAACACCAGCAGCGCATCGCGCGCCGAGCCCATCGCCGCCAGCAGCAACAGGAAGATCATCGCAAAACAGGCCGGGACCACGACGGCAAGGCGCCGACGCGCCGCGGCGAGATTTTCCGATTGGCCGCCCCAGGTCATCCAGTAGCCGGGCGGCAGTTGCACCGATTGCGTGACCTTTGCTTGAGCCTCTTCGACCACCGAGCCGAGATCACGGCCGCGGGCGTTGGCCGTCACCACGATGCGGCGCTTGCCGTTCTCGCGGCTGATCTGGTTCGGTCCTTCGGTGAAGGAGAATTGCGCGACGCGGTTGAGCGGCAGACTCTGCACCGGCGAACTCGGCGTTGCCTTCGGCAAGGCGACCGGCAAATTGCTCAACGCCTCGAGATCGGAGCGGACGCTCTCCGGCAACCGCACCACGATGTCGAAGCTGCGATCGCCCTCGTAGACGACGCCAGCATCCTGGCCGCCGACCGCCGCACCGATCACGTCCTGGACCTCGGAGACGCTCAGGCCCCGCCGGGCGATCGCCGCCTTGTCGACCTTGATCTCGAGCACGGGCAGGCCGCCGGCCTGTTCGACCTTGACGTCGGTCGCGCCGCGCACGCCGCGCAGCGCTGCGGCGATCTGGTTGGCGGCCTTCTGCATCGGCTCGAACTCGTCGCCGAACACCTTGACCGCGATGTCACCGCGAACGCCGGCGAGCAGTTCGTTGAAGCGCATCTGGATCGGCTGGGTGAATTCATAGACGTTGCCCGGCAGCCGGCCGACCGCCTTCGAAATGTCTTCGATCAACTGCTCCTTGGTCAGCGACGGGTCCGGCCACTGCGCGCGCGGCTTCAGGATGATGAAGGTGTCGGACGCGTTCGGCGGCATCGGGTCGCTCGCCACCTCCGCGGTGCCGGTCTTGGAGAACACGAACGACACCTGCGGGAAGCGGCTGACGGCCTTCTCAACCGAGAGCTGCATCGCCTGCGACTGCGACAGCGCCGTGCTCGGAATTCTGAGCGCGTGCATGGCGATGTTCTTCTCGTCGAGCGAGGGGATGAACTCCTGGCCGAGCCGGAAGAACCCGAACAGGGCGGTCGCGAACAACACGACCGCCACGGCGATGACGGGCAGGGGCGTTGCAACCGCGCGCCGGAGCAGCGGGCTGTATCCGCGCTTCAATGCGGCAACGAGCCAGTTCTCTTTCTCCTGCACGCGGCCGGTGATGCCGATCGCGAGCAGCGCGGGAACCAGCATCAGCGACAGCACGAAGGCGGCAGCGAGCGCGAGGATCACGGTCAGTGCCATCGGCTCGAACATCTTGCCTTCGACGCCGGTGAAGGTGAGGAGCGGCACGTAGACCAGCAGGATGATGGCCTGGCCGTAGAGGCTCGGCTGCACCATTTCCACGGCGGATGCCCGCACCGTCGCCAGCCGTTCGTCGCGGGTCAGCACGCGGCCGAGCGCATGCTGCTTCTCGGCAAGATGACGCAGGCTGTTCTCGGTGATGATGACGGCGCCATCGACGATCAGGCCGAAATCCAGCGCACCGAGGCTCATCAGATTGGCGCTGATGCGGCCCTGCCACATGCCGATCGCGGTCATCAGCATCGCGATCGGGATCACCAGTGCCGTGATCAATGCCGCGCGGAAATTGCCGAGCAGCACGAACAGCACGGCGATCACGAGCAGCGCGCCTTCGCTGAGGTTGCGCGCCACCGTACCGATGGTAGCATCGACCAGCTGGGTACGATCGAGCACGGTCTCGACTGCGACGCCTGCCGGCAAGGATGGCGTGATCGCGCGCAGCTTGGCATCGACCGCGGCCGACACCGTGCGGCTGTTGGCGCCGATCAGCATCAGTGCGGTGCCGACCACGACTTCGCGGCCGTTCTCGCTGGCGCTGCCGGTGCGCGTCTCGCCGCCGATCGAGAGCGAGGCGAGGTCGCGAATCCGGACCGGGACGCCGCCGCGAGTGGTGACGACGACGGCGCCGAGCTCCTCGATGTTCTCGAGGCGACCGCCGGACCGCACCACGAATCCTTCGCCATTGCGCTCGATATAGCGCGCCCCGCGGCTGACATTGTTGCTCTCGATCGCCTTGGCGACGTCGGCAAAGGTGAGGCCGAGCGCGATCAGCTTCGCCGCATCGGGTTGGACCTGGTACTGCTTGAGATAGCCGCCGATCGAATCGACGCCGGCAACACCCTGCACCATCTTGATCTGCGGCTTGATGATCCAGTCCTGCACCGAGCGCAGATAGGCGTCCTTTTCGACCTCGCTTTGCAGCACCTGGCCGTCCGCCGTGAGGAAGCGGCCGTCGCTCTGCAGGCCCGGCGCGCCGTCGCTCTGCACCTTATGGCCGGAGTAGTGGACGGTCCACATGTAGATTTCGCCAAGACCGGTCGTGGTCGGGCCAATGCGCGGCTCGATGCCTTGCGGCAAGCGCGCGCGAACTTCGGTCAGGCGCTCGCCAACCTGCTGGCGGGCGAAATAGATGTCGGTGGCTTCGCTGAACACCGCGGTGATCTGCGAGAAGCCGTTACGCGAGAGCGACCGCGTGCTCTCCAGCCCCGGCGCGCCCGCCAGCGCGGTCTCGATCGGGAAGGTGATCTGCTTCTCGATTTCCGCCGGCGACAGCGCCGGAGCGACGGTGTTGATCTGGACCTGCTTGTTGGTGATGTCGGGCACTGCGTCGATCGGCAGCTTCGTCAATGCGAGGCCGCCGAGGAACATCAGGACCGCCGCCAGTGTGACGACCACCCAGCGCCGCTGGATCGCAAGACCGATGATGCGCTCAATCATGGCCGTGCTCCGCTTCGTCCTTCTCGACCTCGGCCTTCAACGTGAAGGTGTTCTGCACCGCGATGGTCTCGCCGGCGGCAAGACCCGCGACGATCTCGATGTCGTCATCGTCCTCGCGGCCGGTCCGCACCGACCTCGCCTCGAAGCCGTCGGCATCACGCACGAATACGGTCGGCGTCCCCTTGATGGTCTGAATGGCCTTCTTCGAGATCATCACGGTCGATGGCGCGCCTGACAGCGGCACCTCCGCGGTCACGAAGGTGCCCGGTTTCCAGCGGTGATCCTTGTTGGGCATGGTCGCGATCACGCGGGCATTGCGGGTCTCGCGGTCGAGCAGGGGGCTGACGAAGATCACGCCGGCACTGGCTTCATCCTCGGTGCCAATGGCGCGGATCTTGACCGACACGCCTTCGCGAACGGCACTGATGTCCTCAGGCGAAACCGCCAGATCGACCCAGATGTCGTCGAGATTGACGATGACGTAGAGCTCGCTTTCCTGACCTTCGCGCCCGATCAGTCCGCCGAGATCGACACGCCGTTCGGACACCCGGCCGCTGATCGGCGCGCGCAGGAACTGCGTCCGCAGGCTTTCGGGCGGCTGGTTGGGCAGATCGGTGATCTCGCTTTCCGACAGGCCGAGCGCAAACAGCTTCTGCCGCGCGCCGTCGAGCTTGATCTGGGCGTCGTTCGCGGTCAGCCGCGTGCGCAGGAACTCGTTTTCCGAGACGATGCGGGTCTCGACCAGCGTCTTCTGTCGCGCGTAGAGCGTCTGCTGCAGGTCGTTGGTGAGCCGCGCGGCGAGGTATTCGCTCTTGGCGTCGGCCACCTCGCGGCTTTCGATCGCAGCGACAATCTCGCCTTTCTCGACCACGTCGCCGAGACGCTTGCGCAGTTCCGTGACCGTCGCGAGCACGCGCACCGAGACGCGACCGATATGGTCGGCGTCGGGGATCAGCGATCCCGGCGCGAGGAAATGCCGCTTCAGCATGCCGCCGCTGGCTTGCGCGAACGTGATGCCGGCTTCGCGAACCTGGTCTTCGCTCAGCTCGATATGCCCGGGAGCCTCATGCTTGGCCTCGGTCTTCTCCGGACCAGCGGACGCGGCCTCCTGCGTCGTGGCCGCGAATTTGACCGGCCAGCCGATCCCTCCAGCCGCCAGGAAGACCAACGCAATGCCGGCGGTCACGCCGGCGAAAAATAGAACAACCCGTTTCATATACGCCTCTCCGCAGCGCATGCCGTAGGCCCTGCGCTGTTGCGACATCAATCTGTGCGGAAACGTGCGCGCTGCCCAATGGCAGCGGCACACGGCCGGTCATATCGACCGGATCAGGCGCGGGGTGGTTTGAAAGGAGAAAGGCGATCAGCCGACGCGGGCAGCTCAACGCTGCCGTCGCCATAGCTATGCGACGCATAGGCGATGGGGAACGCGGTCTCCTGCGGAGCGACCGAGACGACGTGCGTCAGGCAGTGATCACCATGCAGTGAGGCCGGATGCACGGGAGCCTTACCGCCGGTGTCGTTGATCGACTGAGCGATCGAGAAGCCGGGAGCTGCATCGTCATCGCCGTCGAAGGCCCAGCCGTGGAAGAACGACAGCACCAGCGCAAGCGAAATCAGCCCCGCAAGCAGGCTGCGCCAGCGGCGCGATCCTGTTGCATGAGCGGAATTCTGAATCATGGTGCGCGAAGCGTCCATGGGCCCTAATTAGCGCCGCGACCGCGCGCATTCAAGTTCGACGCTGCGACAGAATTGCCGCGGATACTATAACGTTACACGTTCTCAGCGGTTCGGCGCATCAGCCAGCGGCGCGCTGCGACGACGGCCCAGATCGCTTCGACCAGCCCGAACGGCCAAGCGCCCTGGAGGAAACCGTAGGCCGAGCCGAGCGCGCAGGAGACCGCGAAAGCCAGGATGAACCACGGGCTGCGATCTTCGGCTGCGTAGCAGACGAGCATCATCGTCACGGCGAACAAACCGAACAGCGTGAGCGCATCCATTCCCCAGCAGGACTCCTGTTGTAACGCTGTTGATATCTGAGCACGCTTGGGCTGGAATATCCATCCAGCGTCGCCGCCCGAAAGGATTGCCCCCATGAAGCGCATGCATGTTCACGTCGCCGTCAAGGACATCCACCAATCGGTCGGCTTCTACTCGGCGTTGTTCGGCGCCGAACCGACGGTCGTGAAATCCGACTATGCCAAATGGATGCTCGACGATCCCCGCGTCAACTTCGCGATCTCGACCCGCGGCCGCGAGCCGGGGCTTGATCATCTCGGCATTCAGGTGGAGAGCGCCGAGGAGCTCGGCGAGGTCTATGGCCGGCTGCGCAAGGCGGGCGGCGAGGTGATCGAGCAGGGCCAGACGGTGTGCTGCTATGCCAAGTCCGAGAAGTCGTGGATCGACGATCCCGCGGGGATCGCGTGGGAGACCTTCCATACGACCGGCGAAAGCATCGTCTACGGCGACGGCAGCGGCGAGCGGACCGCGCGCGTCGCGCACGAGAAGCTGGACGGGCAGCAGAGCGCCTGTTGTGCGCCACAGCCCCAGGCCGCGCCGCCCGAGGCTTCGGCCTGCTGCAGATCGTGAGCTCGGGGCGGTCGCGCATACCGACGCCAGGATGTCGCCAGGCAGTCGTCATGCCGCGCAGCCGGCTACCGTTGTAAGCAAAAGCTTAATGCCTGCGACATATTATCTCAGCGACTACTCCCCTCCGTGCTAACAGCCCCTTAACCATGCGGCTTTTGCCAATCAAGGATCCTGAGCGGTCCTGGCGTCATATCAAGGCACAATGGAAGAAGGACGCTGAAGGCGTCGGAGAGGCTTTTGCCACCTTTGGCGGCATCGGCGCGTTTGAAGCGCTGACCGCCAGGGAAGGTGACAGTCAGGGACTGTATCACCTGACCGACGGCGAACGGGTCCACGCGGTCTGCCAGGTCAGGCGTCTCCTGATGAGCCGATATACGTCGCCGGCTCTCAGCGCGCGTTTCATCAATGTGTCTCCGATTTATGATCTCGGCCTCGCCGATGTCGGCGATTACGCGCAGATGCTGGTGGCGCTGTTCTCCGGCGTCGTCTGGCTGTCGCGTGATGCGCTGGCGGCCAGTCACATCCGTTTTCTCCTCAAGAGTCCTGGCGACTCGCAATTCTTCGCTGCGCTCAAGGCCGCGACGCCGTTCTCTCCATTCTCGAAATTCAGCATTGAGGGCGCACTGATCGAGTGCAGCCTGAAGGAGGCGACCGGGGTCGCCTGAGGCGGTCGCGTCCTGAGGATGCCCGTGCTGATCGGGCTCAGCTACTCATCCGCCTTAACAGTCCGATAACTGATTTTCCTAACGAGCCCTTGGGTTGTGCTCCCGTAGAAGGGCACCCGCAGGGGCAGGAAAATGTCGGTTGTATCAACGAACAGCGTGAAGCCGGAGCACCGGCGGCTGTCGATCAAGGGTGTGCTGCGCGCCGCCAGGATGGGTGCCATTCAGTGGCTCGTCCTGAGCGCCGCGCTGCTGGTGCTCGCCATCACGGTTGGCACCGGCTATCTCGCGCTGCAGTTTCGCGAGCGCGCGCTGGAGATGTCCGAACGCGAGCTCAACAACACCGCGCTGCTGCTGTCGCGGCATTTCGATCAGCAGCTCAGCGACCTCCAGCATGTCCACGACGACATCGTGAACTATCTGCGGTCGGAGCAGGTCGAGACCGCCGATCAGTTCGAAAAGAACATGTCGCTTTTGAGCGCGCACGAGATGCTGCGCACGCGGCTGGCCGCGCTGCCGCATGTCGGCGGGCTCAATTTGTTCAATGCCAAGGGATGGCTGATCAACTCGTCCGAGATGTGGCCGGTGCCCGACGTCAGCATTGCCGAACGGCGCTATTTCCAGGAGTTCACCTCGGGACGGCCGACGTCGCCGGTGATCGTCGAACCTGCGATGAGCAAGGTGACCGGCAACTGGACCACGATCTTTGCGCGCAAGATCACCGGCCGTAACGGCGAGATCATCGGGTTCGCGAGCCGCGGCGTCGAGCCCAGCCATTTCGAGGATTTTGTGGCCTCGCTGGCGCTGGACGGCGACACCGTGATTTCGATGATCCATCGCGACGGCACCATCATCGCGCGCTATCCGCAGGATGCCGGCGTGATCGGCCGCAACATCATCAACCTGCCGGTATTCCAAAAGGTCATCAGCTTTGGCGGCAACACGTCGGGACGGTTCGTCGGCGCCTCGGGCGAGGAGAACGTCGGTGCGGTCAGATCGCTGTCGCATTTTCCGATCCTGATCCTCGCCACCACGAAGACATCGAGCGCGCTGGAGGACTGGCGCGCCCAGACCAAGCTGCAATTCTGCGCGGCCGTGTTGGCGGTACTGGTCATCAGCTTCGCGGTCTTCCTGATCGTCCGCCAGCTGCAGCGGCAGCACGATGCGGCGCAGCGCCGGCTGTCCGAAAAGAGCCAGCATCTCGACACCGCGATCAACACCATGACGCAGGGGCTCCTGCTGTTCGACGCCTCGGCGCGGCTCGTGATCTGCAACCAGCGATACATCGACATGTTCGGCCTGTCGCCCGATGTCGCCAGGCCCGGCTGCCATCTGCGCGATCTGATCCTGCATCGCCAGGCGCTCGGTTCATTCGTCGGCGATGTCGATGAATATTGTGCGCGGTTCACCAATCCCAGGGGGGACGAAATCCGGGATTCGGTGATCATGACGCCCGACGGCCGCAGCATCCGCCTGATCTACAAACGCGCACCTGACGGCGGCTGGGCTACCACGCTCGAGGACGTCACCGACGGGCGGCGTGCGCAGGCGCAGATCGAGTATCTCGCGCATTACGATGCCCTGACCGATCTGCCGAACCGGACGCTGTTCCAGCGTCACGCGGAAGAATTGTTGCGCGAGGCTACCGTCCGCGAATTCGCGATCCATTACATCGATATCGACGAGTTCAAGCGGATCAACGACACGCTGGGCCATCCGATCGGCGATGAATTCCTGAGGCGCGTGGCCGACAAGCTGCGCCAGTCGGTCGGATCGAACGACTTCATCGCGCGCCTCGGTGGCGACGAGTTCGCGATCGTCCAGCATGACATCATGTCGGACGACGACGTCAGCGATCTGGTCGCGCGCGTCTATCAGTCGCTGCGCACGCCGTTCGACTGCCACGGTCATCGGCTGTCGAGCGACGCCAGCATCGGCATTGCGATCGCCCCGCGTCACGGCTCCGACCTGTTCGGCCTGCTCAAATGCGCCGACCTCGCGATGTACGCGGCCAAGGCCGCCGGCCGCAGGACCCATCGCTTCTTCGATCCGGCGATGGAGAAGCAGGCCAATCTGCGCCGCGCGCTGGAGGCCGATCTGCGAAGTGCGTTGGCGGAGGACCGTTTCGAGTTGCACTATCAGCCGCTGGTCGACCTGCGCAGCGACGAGGTAACCGGCTGCGAGGCGCTGCTGCGCTGGCGGCATCCTGTACGCGGCATGATCTCCCCGGCGGAGTTCATACCGGTCGCCGAGGAGACCGGACTGATCGAGGAGATTGGGCAGTGGGTGTTGCGCACCGCCTGCATCGAGGCGGCGGGCTGGCCAGCGCATGTGCGCCTTGCGGTCAACGTCTCGCCGATCCAGTTCAAGTCGGAGACGCTGGCGCTGAAAGTTGCAAGCGCGCTCGCCGAGAGCGGGCTCGACCCGCGCAGGCTCGAGCTCGAGATCACCGAGGCGGTGCTGATCGCCGACGACGATGCGGCGCTTGTCACGCTCGGCCAACTGCGCGCGCTCGGTGTCCACATTGCGCTCGACGATTTCGGCACCGGCTACTCGTCGCTGCAATATCTGCAGCGCTTCCCGTTCGACAAGATCAAGATCGACCGCAGCTTCGTCAAGGAAGTGACCCGCAACAGCGGCTCGGCCTCGATCATCCGCGCAGTGGTCTCGATCGCCGCCGACCGCAACATGATCACGACCGCCGAGGGCGTCGAGACCGATCAGCAGCGCGACACCGTGCAGATGCTCGGTTGCACGCAGATGCAGGGCTATCTGTTCAGCAAGCCGGTTCCGGCGCAGGATCTCCGGACGCTGCTCTTGGCTGAAGGGGTCGAGGACGCTGCCTGAGCGGCCTTCCCTGAAAAGTTCCAAAAAATCGACCTGCCGACGTGTCGGGCGCGGAACCGAAACGGTGGAACCGCGTTCCATTGCGGGGCTCGACCGGCAGGCAATCAATGAAGACCGCAGTAACGTCCGCGGCCATGCTGCTGTTTACCTCATGCATGGCAAATGCGGAGAGTGGCCTTGCGTCCTATTATCACGGCATCGGCAGGAGTGGCGAGATGACCTGCGCGCATCGCAAGCGGCCATTCGGCAGCATGGTCACCGTGTTCTATCACGGCAAATCGATCCGGTGCCGGGTCAACGACCGCGGACCGTTCGTTCGCGGACGGATCATCGATGTCTCGACCACGGCGGCGCGCGCGCTCGGCATCCTTCAGCTCGGCGTCGCGCATGTGGTGATCGAGTAGCGCGCGGCCGGCGGCGGGATCAGGGTTTTGAGGCGGTCGCCCGCTGCTCGGCGATCGCCTTGCGGAGCGTGCGCGACAGCGCCTCGACCGAATAGGGTTTCTGGATCAGCTCGAAGCCGCTATGCGCATTCTCGGCGAGCACATTGCTGTAGCCGCTGGTCAGGACCACCGGCAGGCCGGGAAAGCGATCGCGGATCACGCCGGCGAGCTCGACGCCATTCATGCCGGGCATGATCACGTCGGAGAACACGAGGTCGGCGGCGAACTCGTTCTCGGAGAGAATCGATAGCGCGGCGTTGGCGTTCGCCGCGCGCTTGACCGAATAACCGAGATCCTCGAGCAGCTCGGTGGAGAACTGGCCGACATCGTCGTTGTCCTCGACCACGAGGACGCGATAGCCGCGGCCGATCGAGGCCTGCTCGATGCCGGCGCTGGCCGCGACCTTGGCGTCCGCCGGGCGCATCGCCTGCGGCAGATAGATGGTGAAGGTCGCGCCATGCCCCGGCGTGCTGGTCACCTCGATGTCGCCGTCGGATTGCTTGACGAAGCCGAAGGCTTGGCTCAGTCCGAGGCCGGTTCCCTTGCCGACCTCCTTGGTCGTGAAGAACGGTTCGAAGATCGCATCGAGATTCTCCGGCGAGATACCGGTGCCGGTATCCTGGATCGAGACCGTCACGAAATCGCCGCTGCGTGAGGCCTGGGCGCGCAGGGCAGGGATGTGCTTGACCTTCCTGACACCGATCGTCAGCTGGCCTTCGCCGTTCATGGCATCGCGGCCATTGACCGCGAGGTTGATCATCGCGGTCTCAAACTGGCCGATATCGGCGATCGCAAAGCAGTCGGGATCCTCGATCCGGACTTCGATGTGAATCCGCGCGCCGACCAGCGGGCGGATCAGCTGCACCACGCTATCGACCTGCGTCCCGACATTGAACACTTCGGGATTGAGCGGTTGCCTGCGCGCAAACGCCAGGAGCTGCGCGGTGAGCTTGGAGGCCCGCTCCACGGTCTCCGAGATCGCATCGATGTAGCGGCGTCGCCGCTCGTCCGGCAGCTCGCGGCGGCGCAGGAAGTCGGTCGCGGAGCGGATGATGGTGAGCAGATTGTTGAAGTCGTGCGCGACGCCGCCGGTGAGCTGGCCGACCGCTTCCATCTTCTGCGACTGCCGCAGGGCTTCCTCGCCAAGGCGCCGTTCGGTGATGTCGACAGCCTCCGGCACCGCGCCGACGATCGTGCCGTGCTGGTCCTGCAACGGGCGCATCGCGAAATCGAAATAGCGCTCGCCGATCGGCAGGTGTAGCCGCAGCTCGATCTTAACTTCCTCGCCCCGCATCGCGGTCGCAAAGGCATTCTGGATCACGCGCGGCACGCCGCCGGTCGCAGTGAACCAGGGCGTGTCCCAGAACGGCTTGCCGACGACGTCGGCGGCGTCGGCGCGGATGCCGGCCAGCGCGGTCTGGTTGGTGTAGAGCAGGTCGCCATCCCGGTTGAGCAGCATCTGATATTGATGGCTGGTTTCCAGGATCGCGCGCGTCTGCGCTTCGCGGGATTCGAGCTGCGCGGTGCGCTCCAGGATGCGCCGCTCCAGCGACTCGTTGAGCTTGCGCAGCTCGATCTCGGCTTCCTTGGCCGCCGTGATGTCGTGGGCGACGCCGATGAAGCCGATATGCTTGCCGTTCGGGTCCCAGCGCGGTTGCGATTCCGAGCGCAGCCAGCGCCAATCGCCCGCGGCATTCCGGTAGCGTGCCTCGAGCACGAACGGCTTGAGCGACAATTCGCCGGTGATCTGCTCCTGCAGGATGTTCGGCAGATCATCCGGATGCAGCGCCTTGCGCCAGTCGAACACGACCGCTTCCTCGAACGGAAGGCCGAGGAAATCCAGATACGCCTGGTTGGCGAAGGAGCGGGTGCGGTCAAGCTTGGTCACCCAGATCGGCACCGGCGCGCTGTCGGCGATGAGGCGGAAGCGCTCCTCGCTCTCGCGCAGGGTTTCCTGCGCCAGCATCTGATCGGTGACGTCGAGATCGGCGCCGACCAGCCGCAGCGCACGGCCGCTGCGGTCTCGGTCGATCTTGGCGACGACGCGGATCCAGCGGCTCTCGCCGTCGTTCGGGCGGATGATGCGGTACTCGGCGGTGTAATCCTCGCCGCCGGCCTTGAGCACGCCGAACAGGTGGCTGATGGTTCGTTCGCGATCGTCGGGGTGGATGCGCGCGACCCAGTTCTCATAGGTCTCGTTGACCTCCTCGGGCGGCAGGCCGTGCACCAGCAGATATTCGGGAGAGCGGCGGTTGCGCACGCCGTCGCGGAAATCGATCTCGAGCCCGCCGACCCGCGCGATACGCTGGATCCGCGCCAGCTCGGCCTCGCGCTCCTGAAGCTCGCGATGGGCGCGGTCGCGTTCGCGCGCGATCTCCTCAAGGTGCTGCCGCAGCCGTTCGGCTGCCGCAGCTTCGGGAAGCACATCAGCGGGATCGGGTGGGGTCATACGCGCCGGCAACCTCTCGGCGCAGTTTCACACAGGACGAGGCGGCTTTTCCAGCGTGATTTGCGGCGATCACTTGCCCGTCACTTGCCCCTCATTTGCCTTTGGGCGGGCGGCAATTATAGGCCCTGCGGAACCCGGCGGCCTGCGCATCCTCTTCGGAGCAGAACCAGCGATCCGGATTGCCGAGGCCCGGGTAACTGCGGCACGCCTGCAGGTGATAGATGCCGACATTGCCGGTGACGCGGGCGCGCACGGCGTACTTGCCCTTGATGTTGCAGCTCGCCGGCATCGGCAGGTCGTCGGGGAAGAGCGCATTGCGGATCTGCGTGTCACGGCCGGCCGGGCACGCGTTGCCGAGCAGGGCGCCGTCCTTCTTGCCGAGACGAAAATCGCGCGGCGCCACGAAGCAGCCCTTCCACAGCCCCGCACGATTGTCCGTGGCGGTGGCTTGATCCGGCTTGAATCGGCCAGTGGCCGATGTCTCGACGTTGAGGGCGTAGCCCTTCTGCACCATCACCTGGCTGAGGCTGGTCGGGTCGCCCTCGAGCTTGCAGACGCCGAGGCGGCGCTTCTTGAAGGTCGGATCGACGCCGATATCGTCGCAATGAATCGGCTTGCCGCCGATCAGTCTGGTCAGCTGGTCGCGCGCTTCAATCCCGCAGGTCCAGACGTCGGCGTGCTCGTCGATGCAGAGCTGGTCGGCCGCCGGCGCGTCGATGCCGTCGAGCCGATAGACCGTGTTGCCGAGCTGAACGGTGCCGGCGTCCTTGACGATAGCCGTGGAGGGGCCACCGGTCGCAGACGGGGCAGCCGTCGCGGACAGGACAGGGCTCGCGGACAGGCATGTCAGGAGAAGCGTCGTGATGACCGGATTCCGAAACCGCATTTTCTCACTTCAGATCTTTGGCGGGCAGCCGAACTTCTAGCACAGGCAGGTACGATCCAACCAAGGACTGTTCGCACGCGATGCGTGCGCGCCGTCACATCCCGATCGGCATTCCGCGACGTAGAACGGCCGGACATTGCTATCGATGGGATGCTGACATGGCCGAGTTCATCATCAAGCTCATTGGGGATGTCATCACCGACATCTGGACCCTGCAATGTCTCGCGCGCTGGCGGCGGAAGCGAGAGACGCCTCGGCCGACGGCTTCCGAGCAAAGATCCGATTGACTTCATGAGAACAAAATAGGAACATGATGTGCCACCTGAATCCCGGATGCCCCATGATGTCTGCACGGCCCGAATCTGATGACGATGACGGGCTGGAAGCGGCTGTCGATCAGGCCATTTCCGCGTGCGGCGGCAATTTGCGCGCGACCATCCGGGCGCTGATCGTGGCCAATGAATTCCTGGAGAATGAGGTCAGCGAGCTGATGAAGGCCGTCGCGAAGGCGCATTCGCGCGGCCGCTTCAAGACCTATTCGGGCTGAACGACCCCTCAGGCTACCGCCAAGGACTGGCCAGGCACCGGGCCGGGTCTGCATTAGACCGTTGCCTCCGGGACAATTTCCTGTACCACGGAGTGGTTACGCCCAATCGCCCGTGCCGGATTGCGCGGGGAGGAATCCTGCCCAAAGCCCAAGCAAGAAGAGCATGTTCAAACGAATCCTGATCGCCAACCGCGGCGAGATCGCCTGCCGGGTCATCAAGACTGCGCGCCGTATGGGGATTGAGACGGTTGCCGTCTACTCCGAGGCCGACCGCGACGCGCTGCATGTCGAGATGGCCGACGACGCCGTGTTGATCGGCCCGCCCGCCGCGGCCGAGAGCTATCTTCTGATCGACAAGATCGTCGACGCCTGCCGCAAGACCGGCGCGCAGGCCGTGCATCCCGGCTACGGCTTCCTGTCCGAGCGCGAGGCCTTTCCGCGCGCGCTGGAAGCCGCCGGCATCGTCTTCATCGGCCCGAACCCCGGCGCCATCGCCGCGATGGGCGACAAGATCGAATCCAAGAAAGCCGCTGCGAAGGCGAAAGTCTCGACCGTGCCCGGCCATCTCGGCGTCATCGAGGACGACAAGCACGCGGTCCAGATCGCCGACGAGATCGGCTACCCCGTGATGATCAAGGCCTCCGCCGGCGGCGGCGGCAAGGGCATGCGCATCGCGCATTCGAAGAGCGAAGTCGCCGAAGGCTTCAACCTCGCCAAGGCCGAGGCGAAGTCGTCGTTCGGCGACGACCGCGTCTTCATCGAGAAATTCATCGTCGATCCCAGGCACATCGAGATCCAGATCCTCGGCGACAAGCATGGCAACGTGATCTATCTCGGCGAGCGCGAGTGCTCGATCCAGCGCCGCAACCAGAAGGTCATCGAGGAAGCGCCGTCGCCGCTGCTCGACGAGCAGACCCGCCGCAAGATGGGCGAGCAGGCGGTCGCGCTGGCCAAGGCGGTGAATTACGATTCGGCCGGCACCGTGGAATTCGTCGCCGGCCAGGACAAGAGCTTCTACTTCCTGGAGATGAACACCCGTCTGCAGGTCGAGCATCCCGTCACCGAGCTGATCACCGGCATCGACCTCGTCGAGCAGATGATCCGCGTCGCCGCCAGCGAGAAGCTTGCACTCGCGCAGAAGGACGTCACGCTGACCGGCTGGGCGGTGGAGTCCCGCGTCTATGCCGAGGATCCGTTCCGCAACTTCCTGCCCTCGATCGGCCGGCTGGTGAAATACCGTCCGCCGGCCGAGGCCAGCCATGACGGCATCACGATCCGCAACGACACCGGTGTGCAGGAGGGCGGCGAGATCTCTATCCACTACGATCCGATGATCGCCAAGCTCGTCACCCATGCCCCGTCGCGCGCCGCGGCGATCGAGGCGCAGGCGACCGCGCTCGACGCCTTTTATGTCGACGGCATCAGGCATAACATTCCGTTCCTGTCGGCGTTGATGAACCATCCGCGCTGGCGCGAGGGCCGGCTCTCGACCGGCTTCATCGCGGAAGAGTTCCCCAAGGGATTCTCCGCGCGCGCCCCCGAGGGCGAGATCGCGCGGCGGCTCGCGGCCGTCGGTGCCGCGATCGATCACGTGCTGGGCGAGCGCAAGCGGCAGATTTCCGGCCAGATGGGCGGCCGCGTGGTGCAGCGCGAGCGCCGTCGCGCGGTGTGGCTCGATCGCGCCGAAATCGCGCTCGACGTCGCGCGCGAGGATGACGCCATCGCGGTGCGCTTCATCGGCGCCGACGGGCTGCCGGGCAATCCGCACAATCTGGTGTCGAGCTGGGCGCCGGGCGAGCCGGTGTGGCAGGGCACTATCGACGGCAATTTTGTCGCCGTGCAGGTGCGGGCGATCAACAACGGCTTCCGCCTCGCGCATCAAGGCTATGAGGTGCCGGTCTATGTCTTCACCGAGACCGAGGCGACCTCGGCGCGGCTGATGCCGGTGACCTCGGCCGCCGACACCGGCAAGAAGTTGCTGTGTCCGATGCCCGGGCTCGTGGTGTCGATCGCGGTGACCGAGGGCCAGGAGGTCAAGGCCGGCGAGACGCTGGCGGTGGTGGAAGCCATGAAGATGCAAAACGTGCTGCGCGCCGAGCGCGACGGCACAGTCAAGAAGATCCACGCCGCCGCCGGCGCCACGCTCGCGGTCGATGCGCTGATCCTGGAGTTCGCCTGAGTTTGTCATTCCGGGGCTCGCGAAGCGAGAACCCGGAATCTCGAGATTTTGGGTGCGCAATTGCGCACCTGAGGGTTCGATGCTTCGCATCGTCCCGGAATGACGTGAGTGAGGGGTGTCCCCCATGGCCTTCCGCAAGCGCCGCGAAGCACTGCGATCGATTCTGAGCGGATCAACCTGCATTCGCCCGGGCTCGGTCTATGACGCGACCTCGATCCGGATCGCGGAGGATCTCGGTTTCGAGCTCGGCATGTTCGGCGGCTCGGTGGCGTCGCTCGCCGTGCTCGGCGATCCTGATATTGCGCTGATCACGCTGACCGAATTCGTCGAGCAGGTACGCCGGATGTCGCGTGCGTCGAGCTTGCCTGTGCTTGTCGATGCCGATCACGGCTACGGCAATGCGCTCAACGTTCGCCGCACGGTCCAGGAGGTCGAAGCTGCCGGTGCCGCCGGCCTCACCATCGAGGATACGCTGCTGCCGCAGGCGTTCGGCCAGGCCAAGGCGCAGCTGATCTCGCTCGAGGAAGGCGTCGGCAAGATGAAGGCTGCGCTTGACGGCCGCAGCGATCCGTCGCTCGTCATCCTGGGCCGGACCGGCGCCGTCTCGATCACAGATCTCGACGACGCGATCGCACGCGCCAGGGCCTACGAGGCGGTCGGCGTCGATGGGCTGTTCTTCACCGGCATCAAGTCGCGCGGTGAGCTCGAGGCGCTCTCGGCCGCCACGACGCTGCCGATCGTGCTCGGCGGCGCGCCGGAGGAGATGACCGCGCTGGATTATCTGGCAAGCCAGCGCGTCAGGATCGCGCTGCAGGGCCACGCGCCGTTCGCGGCCGCAACCCAGGCCGTCTACGAGACACTGAAGGCGCTGCGCGAAGGCACCTCGCCGAAGAATCTGAAAGGCATCGTCTCGTCCGAACTGACCAGCCGCGTCATGCGCGAGGCGGAGACCAAGGCGCGTAGCGGCGAGTTCCTCGGCCTGAAGAAATGAGCGGTGTGATCCGCCATGTCACGGTCAGTGGCCGCGTCCAGGGCGTCGGCTATCGCGCCTGGGTCGACGAGCAGGCGACCTCACGCCGCCTCGAAGGCTGGGTCCGTAACCGCCGCGACGGCAGCGTCGAGGCGGTGTTCGCCGGCCCCGAGGCCGTCGTCGATGACATGATCGCGGCCTGCGGCCGCGGACCGTTCTCGGCGCGGGTCGATGCCGTGCACGCCGTATCAGGCAATTCCGATCTTCTGAACCTGCGACGGGCAGCGGAGCGGTTCTCGGTCCTGCCGACGGTATGACGCGCGGTCACGCAACAGCCGTGATCACCAGCGCCTGAATGCGGCCTTCGATCGCGCCCTTGCCGAAGCGCCGCGCGAGCGCCGATGCGGCGTGCTCGGTCGCAGCGTCGAGGCCGATCTCGCCACGCGCCTCGATCTCGCCGCGCAGCGGTGAGCCCTGGCAAAAACCGATCGCCGGATCGTGCGGCGCGTTCGCCCGGCTTTGCTCCCGGACGGTGTCGATCTCGATCTTGCTGAAGCCCGCGGCCAAAAGATCGGCCCGGATCGGGTCTGCCGCGTGGTGGCCATGGGGCGTGCGCGCCAGGAATCGCGGCGGATCGGCCGGGAAGACCTCTGCCAATGCCTGGGTCACCACGTCGGCAAACTCGTTCTCTTCGATGCGATCCCACATGCTGAACAGGAAACGGCCGCCCGGCTTCAGGACACGGCGAGCCTCCGAATAACCCTTGGGCTTGTCGGGGAAGAACATCGCGCCGAACTGGCAGGCGACGACATCGAAGCTCGCATTGTCGAACGGCAGGTTGAGCGCGTCGGCCTGCCGCCAGCTGATATCAGCCGCGTCCGGCATCCGCGATTTCGCCCGTTCGAGCATCGGTTCATTCAGGTCGGTCGCCACGATGCGGGTGTCACGGCCGAGCGCTGCCGACAGCGCGCGGGTCACGGCACCGGTGCCCGCGGCCGTCTCAAGCAGGTCGCGCGGGCCAATGGCCTTGGCGCGTTGTGCGAGATCGCGTGCGTAGGGTTCAAAAATCATCGGCACGAGGAGCCGGTCGTAAAGTTCTGGAATGGACCCAACGAACTCCTTGTCGGACGCGGGCATCGCAAGCTCCTTGTTGGCCGTGAAGCTGGCTCATTGTCGACAGCCCGCGATCCGGCCGAAAAATCGTCCACCCGGATCAGCTTGGACGAAGACGTCGGTCGCGACAAAGGAAAATTCGTCATCTGTGATGATCACCTTCGCTGGGGTCACGCAGGCGAGAGGGGCACGCTGCGTCGCGCGGCGTCCCTGGCGGCATCGATGACCCTTGACTTCCACTCCGAACAGTCTGATATTTCTGTCATGACAGAAATAACCGCCAAGAAAAAACTTCCCGCCGCCGTCGAGCGCTTCATCCTGCATTGGGGCGACATGGGCGACGAATGGGGCGTCAACCGCTCGGTCAGCCAGATCCACGGGCTGCTCTATCTCGCCGAAGCGCCGATGACCGCGGAAGACATCGCCGACACGCTCGGCATGGCGCGCTCCAACGTCTCCAACTCGATCAAGGAGTTGCTGTCCTGGGGGTTGATCCGGCGGGTCCCGATCCTTGGCGACCGTCGCGACCATTTCGAGGCCGAGACCGATATCTGGGAGGTTGCGGCGAAGATCGCGGCCGGACGCAAGGAGCGCGAGATCGATCCCGCGCTGGCGGCGCTGCGCGCTTGCGTCTCCGACGCGGCCGACGATCCCGCCATCAGTCCGCTCGCCAGCAAACGGCTGAAGGAGATGCTGACATTCACCGAGTTGGTCGACCGCTGGTACACGCAGATGCTGAGCGTGCCGCGGCCGCGCCTGGTCGCGTTGATCAAGCTCGGCGACAAGATCGTGAGTTTCCTGCCGACAGGCAGAGCCAAATAGGGGCGGCGGCGTAACGGGAGTGTGCGATGGCGTCAGCAAGGATATCCACCTTAAAGACAGCGCCGGCTTCCGATACGAAACTGTTCGACGATCATCGCTTTCGCGCGTTGCTGCCCGACGAGGATTGGGGCCGCCTGCCGGTTGCGATCTGGCGGCGCTTCTCGAAGCGGTTCGAGGACGGCAACACCGTCGTCTATGTCGGCGAGGTCGAGGAAGCCTCGATCAGCCGCGCCGGCTGGTGGCTCGCACAGGCCGCGCGGCTGATCGGCGGGCCGCTTCCGACCGGCACCGAGACCGGCGTGCCGATGATCGTCACCGTTACCGAGGACGCCGCGAGCGGCGGCCAGATCTGGACCCGCATCTGCGCGCGCCGCGACGGCTTCCCGCAGGTGATTCATTCCGCCAAGCGCTTTGCCGGGCCGACCGGGCTCGAGGAGTATGTCGGTTTCGGCGTCAGCATGGCGTTGCGGATCGCGGTCGAGCACGAGGCGCTGGTGTTTCATAGCGTCGGCTATTCGCTGCGGCTCGGGCCGTTTCGGATGCAATTGCCCGAATGGCTCACGCCTGGCGATCTCACCGTCACGCATTCCGATCTCGGCTGCGGTGACTTCCGCTTCACGCTGGAGATCATCCACCCGCGTTTTGGCCGGCTGATCCGTCAGTCTGCCGTGTTCAGGGAGGCCTCGTCATGACGCCGCTGCTGTGGACCTTGGTCGCCATCCAGATCGCGATGGGCGCGTTCGACACCTTCTATCACCACGAATTCACCGAGCGGCTGGCCCGGCGTCCCTCGCAGCGCCATGAGCTGCAGCTGCACAGCGTGCGCAACATGCTCTATGCGCTGCTCTTCCTCGTGCTCGGCTGGCTGGAGGTACACGGCATTCTCGCGATCGGCATCATGGCCGTGCTGGTCGTCGAGGTCGTGATCACGCTGATGGATTTCGTCGAGGAGGATCTGAGCCGAAAGCTGCCGCCGAGCGAGCGGATCAATCATACGCTGCTCGCGATCAACTACGGCGCCATCCTCGTGCTGCTGGTGCCGGTGCTGATCGGCTGGGCAATGCTGCCGACGGCTGTCGTGCCGGCCTATGCGGGCCTCCTAAGCCTGTTCGCAGCCGGCGCGGCCTTCGGCGCCGCGCTGTTCGGTGCGCGCGACTTTGCTGCGGCCAGGCGGCTGGGACGGATGGTCAGCGTGCCGGCCGCCACCTTGGTCGAGAAATTGCCGGCGCGGCAGACCGTGCTCATCACCGGTGCGACCGGTTTCGTCGGCAGCCGCCTGGCCGCAAGCCTCACCGCATCAGGCCATCAGGTGATTGCGCTGATCCGCAATCCGGCGAAGGCGGATCTGCTGCCGCCGCCGGTGACGCTGATCACGAGCCTCGACCAGTTGCCCGCTGACTCAGGGATCGACGCCATCGTCAATCTTGCGGGCGAGCCGATCGGCAACGGTCTTTGGACTGAAGCCAAGCGCCGCAAGATCGTCGCCTCGCGTGTCGAGATGACGGCCGAGGTCGTCAGGCTGATCGCGCGGCTCGAACGCAAGCCGTCGGTGCTGGTGAGCGGCTCCGCGATAGGTTGGTACGGTCTCTGGCAGGACCAGGTGCTGACGGAGTCGGCGAAATCCCACGCTTGCTTCAGTCATGAACTGTGCGAGGCCTGGGAGAATGCGGCCAAGCCCGCCGCCGATCATGGCGTGCGCGTGGCGTATTTGCGGATCGGTCTCGTGGTCGGCACCGACGGCGGTTTCATCACGCGGATGCTGACGCCATTCGAATTCGGTCTCGGCGGCCCGCTCGGCTCAGGCAAGCAGTGGATGTCATGGATCGAGCGCGACGATCTGGTGCGCCTGATCGCGCATGTGATCGCGAAGCCGGAGCTCTCAGGCCCGATCAACGCGACCGCGCCGATCCCGGTGACCAACACGAAATTCACCGAGGAGTTGGGACGCCGCCTGCACCGGCCCGCGATCTTCCGCGTGCCGGCCGCGCTGTTGCGGACCGTCGGCGGGGACTTCGCCAACGAGCTGCTGCTCGGCGGCCAGCGCGTGCTGCCGAACAAGGCGCTCAGCAACGGTTTTGTGTTCCGGCATGAGACCTTGCGCAGCGCGTTCGAGGCGATCTTGTGAGGAGGGCGAGATGTCTGATGACGGTTGCCGTGCATTTGGAGGTTGGCTCGCCGGATGCGGAGCCGCAACTGCGATTCTCTCCGGCGTTGTCCAGACCCTCTTGATGGTCGCATCCGGCGGCGACATCATGAGGCTGCTGGGAGGCGCCATCGCGCTTCTGCTTCCCACATTCCTGGTCCTCGTCGTCACATGTGTGCTGACCGCGATTCCCGCAGCGGTCGTGATCTGGCTGAGCGAGGAGCTCGAGATCCGATCCGCGGGGTTCTTCGCCGGTGCAGGTGCTGCGATCGGTGCGTTGAGCATCACGGTGCTGCTGCGGTCTCCAGCCGTCTGGACATCCGGACTTGTCTGTCTGTTCGCCGCCGCCGGATTTGTCGCAGGCCTGACCTACTGGTTTGTCGTGAGAGAGCTGGAAGCCGCCGAGCATTCCTCGTGATGCCGCAGAGCGGTGCCCGCGCTACGCTGCAGACGCCACACTCCGGAACGTCGCCGCCAGCGTCCGTAATGCCGCCAATTTCGCGGGATCGCTGACCTTCGAATGCAGCATCACCTTTGACGTACCGAGCCGCGGCAGCTTGTGGGTTGGTCCGATGTCGATCAAGCCGGGCGGCGCGATACGGCGGACGAGGGGGGCAACGGCAAGGCCTGCGAGCGCGGCAGCCACGACCGCGGTGACGCCGCCACCGACGAAGCTTTCGGTCCACGCGATGCCGGCCTTGTCGAGCGATCGCACGGCGAGGGCGCGCACCCCGCACGGCGGCGCCAGCGTAGCGAGCAGCAGCGCGTCGCCGCGCGGCCAGACGAAGCGCTTGGCAGCGAACCAGCCGAATTCGTCCTCGGTCAGTTTCTCGCCGCCACGCCGGCTGCCCTCCTGGCGCACGATCACGGCGTCAAGCTCGCCGGCATCGTAGGCGTCGAGCATCTCGCGCGAGAAGCCGATGGTGACGGCGAGCGCAAGCTGCGAGGCCATCGCGTGCAGCCGCTCCAATAGCGGCACCAGCTCCGGCCCCGCGGCGTGATCGCTGATCCCAAGCGTCAACTGCTGCTGCGCCGGTGTCTCGCCGGATAGCGCACGGTCATGCACCTCGATCAGCGCGCGGGCATGGTGCAGGAAAGCCGCGCCATCGGCGGTCAGCCGCACCGCGCGCGGCGAGCGTTCGACCAGCCGCTTGCCGAGCACGGTTTCCAGTCGCTGCAATTTCATGCTGATCGCCGCCTGCGTGGTGCCGAGCGCCTCGGCGGCACGGGTGAAGCCCTGCAGCTCGGCGACGAGGAGGAAGGCCTGCACGGTGTCGATATCGAGCGTCGCGGTCATGATCAGAAATCGTTATCATTGATATCCATATAGATAAGATACCAAGATGATGCGCAAAGGTCTAGTTGGAGGAGGCGCGATTGACCCGCGCCAACCGAATTCAAGGAGACCGATCATGCCGCTCATTACCGTCACCTATGCGACCTCCCGCGAGAGGCCATCGCTGAAGTCCGACATCGCCGCTGCAGTGTCGGACCTGACCGCAGGGATCCTGCACAAGGACCCCAAGGTCACGGCAATCATCGTAAAGTCCGCCGACGCCGCCGACTGGTTCGCCGGCGGCAAGTCGCTCGCCGAGCAGGGGCTCGCGAGCTACTGGCTCGACATTCACGTTACCGAAGGCACGAACACCAAGGACGAGAAGGCGGCCTATCTCGCGGCGCTGTTCAAGCGGATGGGTGAGCTGCTTGGGCCGCTCCACACCGAGAGCTACGCCCATGTCGACGAGGTGAAGGGCGACGCCTACGGCTTCGGCGGGCTGACCCAGGAGCGCCGCTACATCGCCGGCAAGCTCGAGGTCGCGCCGCAGAAGGCGGCGTGAGCCTTACACGGTTGCTTCCGGCAGGCGCGCTGCGGTGTCGCCGAACACCTCGGAAAATGCCTGCCGGAGCGCGATGTCGACATCCGCCATCGTGGCCGGCAGTCCGAGATCGACCAGCGAGGTGACGCCGTAGCGCGGATCGACCACGCCGCAGGGCACGATCGCCTGGAAGTGCGAGAGATCGGGCTCGACATTGATCGCGATGCCGTGGAACGAGACCCAGCGGCGCAGCCGCACGCCGATCGCGGCGATCTTGTCCTCATGGCCCAGCCCCTTGTCCGGGCGCCGCACCCAGACCCCGACGCGGTCCTCGCGGCGCTCGCCGCGGACGTTGAAGGCCGCGAGCGTGCGGATGATCCATTCCTCCAGCGAGGCGACATAGGCGCGCACGTCCGGCCGGCGCCGCTTGAGGTCGAGCATCACATACGCAACGCGCTGGCCCGGGCCGTGATAGGTGACCTGGCCGCCGCGGCCGCTCTGGAAGGTCGGAAAGCGCGGAGCCAGCAGGTCGTCGGCCTTGCCGCTGGTGCCGGAGGTGTAGAGCGGCGGATGCTCGAGCAGCCACACCAGTTCCGGCGTCGAGCCCTCGGCGATCGCCGCCACCCTTGCATCCATCTCGGCGAGAGAATCGGGGTAGGGCACAGGACCGTCCGAGATCCGCCATTCGACCGCTTCGCCGCCCGAAGGGCGCGCAAAGGTCGTCAAATCGAGGCTTTGGCGGTCGTTAACCATTAGCTAACCCTAACGTGGTCAGGTGAACCCACAATTTAGTTCCCGTTCGGTGGTTCAGAAGTGCCCACGCTTGATAAAGTCAGCGTAGATCTCATGGTGGTCCTCGGCACGACCACCATGCCGATTCACCAGGTCATGCGGCTGTCCCGCGGCGCCATCATCGAACTGGATGCCACCGAGGCCGACGAGGTCAAGATCCTCGCCAACAACCTGCCGGTAGCCAGCGGCGTCGTCCTGGTCGACCGCAACCGGATTGCGGTCGAGGTCAAGCAGATGCTGCCGAAATCTCCTGGCGTTCGCAGTTAATTCACGCATCAAGCGCCTTGTCCCTGCATCCGTGATTTGTTACATGGCCCCCTCGATGCGGCGGCGCCTTAGGGTTCCATCCGACATCCTTAGCGCTCGTGGCGGAATTGGTAGACGCGCTGCCTTGAGGTGGCAGTGGGTAACACCGTGGGGGTTCGAGTCCCTCCGAGCGCACCACACCTCAGCTGATCATTGAAATCGCTGGACTTTTCGAAGCATGCCGCTCCTTGGCCGTGCCGGCCCCGCACCCGGGGCCGGTCCGACGGGCGTTGGCGGCTGACGTGAGGCGCCGGTCGATGCGGTCCTGTAACACCGGTCAGGTAGATTCGCGGATGCATGGCCTTGCCGGTGTGGCGCTGCCGACCGAAGGCGGCCGCGTCTTCCTAACGCGCGGCCGCAAGCCTGCCCCACCCGGAGACCTCGATGATCTTTGCCAGCTACGCCTACCGTGTCCTCTCCAACTTCGTGTTCCTGGGACTGGTCTATTTCACGCTGAACCTGCTGGAGAAATACGAGCAGCGCGCGACGGTCGCGATCCTGGTCCTGGTCTATGCAACGATGCGTGCCCTTTCCGGCCTGCGCTCGTTCTATTTCTTCCAGCGGATCGAGCGCCTCGAGGGCGAGACGCGGCGGCTCGCCGCTGCGGCCGGCGAGGGGCCCAATGCCGTGGCCTCGCGCAAGCAGATCGTCGCCGATGTCACCGCGCTCAGGCATGCCGGCGAGATCAAATCCTATATCGACATCTTCTTCCTGGCGCTGGTGATCCTGCTCTGCGTCGCGAAGATCGTGGTCAGCTAGATCGCGCTCTAGAGCGTTTCACGTTTTGATAGAAGCGTATCCGGCGTTTTCGAAGTAGTTGCTGCATTCGTTAGGCTGGATGGTTGTGATGAGGCCGCCGACATGATGGCAAATGTCGTCGATGGTGCGCTTCTGGGCGGAACGCATCCAGTGCTTGATCTTGGCGAAGGTCTGTTCGATCGGATTGAGGTCTGGGGAGTACGGCGGCAGGTACCAGAGCCTGGCGCCGGCCGCTCTGATCAAGCTACGCAGGGCCGCCGACTTGTGGCTGCCGAGATTGTCCATGATGACGATGTCGCCAGGCTGGAGCTGCGGAACGAGAATCTGCTGAACATAGGCGCGGAAGCATTCGCCGTTGATTGGGCCGTCGAACAGGCAAGGTGCAGTGAGGCGGTCACAGCGCAAGGCGCCAAGGAATGTCAGCGTCCGCCAATGACCATGTGGCGTGAAGCTGCGTACGCGCTCGCCTTTTGGCCCCCATCCGCGCAGTGGGGCCATGTTGGTCTTGATCCAGGTCTCATCGATAAAGACCAGGTGTCGGGGATCGAGGTTGGCCTGCCATGAACGCCAGCGCTGGCGTCTACGCGCGATGTCGGAGCGAGCTCGCTCGAGGGCGAGCAGCGTTTTTTTTGAACCGCAGCCCTTCACGCCGTAGAAACAGCCAAACCGCATTGTGGGAGACCTTGATCCCGCGCGCGGCGAGCTCGTCCTTGAGGGCGTGAAGCGTCAAATGCGGCGTCTGACCGATCCGTTCCATGATGAAGGCGCGATGCGGCTCAAGTACGGGCTTGCGATGGCCGCCCATCTTGCCGGGCGCTACCGAGCCGGTCGCTCGATAACGCTGCGACCACTTGACAACTGACGACACCGCAATCCCAAACCGCAATGCCACTGAGCGGCAGCTCTCACCCTTCGCAACTGCCGCAACCGCCCGCTTACGCAGATCATCGGAAATTGGTCGGACCATCGGATGCTGGCCTCCAGCCCAGCCAGCATCTTGAATCACATTCGTCCGAAATCGGGAATCCCTCCCGATTCAATCAAGCCGTGAACCGCTCTAGTCAGGCACGCGCTTGCTGGCCGCCGAGGCCTCGGCGCGCGGGGTGCGCTTGGCGACGTG
>NZ_JACMYP010000046.1 GCF_020889705.1 Bradyrhizobium altum
CATTCGGCACCATCCGGCACCAGTTCACACTGGTTCAAGGCGCCCGCCCGGTGCCGCCGGTGGCGATCCCGGCGCTCGCCGGCGGCGCGCTCGATCTCACCTCGTTCAAGGGCAGGCTGGTGCTGGTGAATTTCTGGGCCACCTGGTGCGCAGCGTGCCGGACCGAGCTGCCGATGCTGGATCGCCTCGCGGCCAGCGGCCGCAGCGACCTTGTGGTCGTCGCTGTTAGCACCGATCGCAACCGCGCGCAGGTCGCGCCCTATGTCAAGCAGTTCAAGCTTCGCCACCTTGCGATCGGCTTCGATCCCGGCGGTCTCGTCTCGCGCGTCGACGCCGCCGAACTCGACACTCCGTTCGCGCTCTACGGCATGCCGATCTCGTTCCTGATCGGGATCACCGGACAGGTCGAGGGCTACATGACGGGCGAAGCGGACTGGTTGTCCGCGGAGGCGGGCGGGTTGTTCGATTACTATGCGGGTGGTGGGCGGTGAGCCGGGCTACGTCCTCTTGCCCTTCGCGGCGCGGTCCGACCTCTCGCCCCTACGGCAATTTGTCATAGCCCTCCGCCAGGCCATTCAGGCTGAGCGGAAAGCCGATGCCCTCTTCCGGGGTCTCGAAGATAATAAACGTCGCGGTCTTGGCGTTCTTGAGTTGGCCGAGCAGCTTGTCGTCCATCACGACTTCGGCGACGCAGCCATTGGGCAGGCATCGGACAAAACCGGCGCGGCCGACGTCCTGATTGTCGAGCTTCAGGCCGAGGCCGGAGGGCAGGAGCACGCCGAGCGGGGCGACCACGCGCATCAGGCGGCTCTTCTGGTCGGCGGTCTTCAGCACGATAACGGTCAGGCCGGCATTGGAGCGGTCTTCGGCTACCACGCTCTGGATCAGCGCGCATTGCTCGGCCTGGGCGCCGGGCGGGGTGTCGCAGCGGATCTGCCAGTCGCCATGGACCGAGCGCACCGCGCCTTGCGCGTTGGCCGGCTGAGTCAGGCCAAGAGAAAGGCCGAGTGAAATGGCCAGAATCACGAGGCCGCCGAGCCAGCCCGCCACCGTCAAACCTCTTGCCTGCAAATCCTTGGCCTGAATGTTCGAAGCGCCCATCCGGGTCGATCCTTTGATGTTCGGTCGGTCCGGCCGTCCGCCCGGCCGCCGCTCACACGCGCGATCAGGATGCGCCTGCAAAAATCGCATCGTGATCTCATCTCTTTGTTTGAGCATGATCTTTTCGGAAAACCGGTGGTCCCTGTTCCGGATCGTGCTCGTTAGCCGACTGATACCGCAATGACGGCGCCTTGAAGGCGATCTTGAAGCCATTCCCGCGCCGGATTGGGGCAGCCCGCAGCGAATCAGGTTCCTGCGGGCCATCCCGTCTGTGCGTACATCCGGCAATCCCCCTGTCAACAGTGCGCGGCGTTGTTTCGGCGACTTTCGCTTGATTTTGCGGGAAAATTCGCAAGCGGCAGCTTCATCGCAGGCGCATGGCTTTCGGCCGTACTACTGCATTGCGAGCGCCTGCGAATTATGGTTTGAGAGGCTGGATTTCGACGCGTTCTAGCGATCTGGCTCCCGTACCCACCTTGACTCAGAGACGGGTATGTCCGGAAGGCCATTTGTCAGGGCGGATCGTGCTGTATCTCCGGTCAATTGCCGGGGGTGCGTTGGGGAATAATGCAAGGGAGCGCGAACGGCATGAAGATGTCGATTGGCCGGTTGGGCAGGCAATTGCTGGGGTTGGCGGTGGCGAGTGTGGCGTCAGTCGCCGCGGGATCGGCCTTCGCCGAAATGGGGCAGCCGGCGCCGTGGGAGCACACGCTGCAGGAAGCCGCGACCCCGGTGATGGAAAACATCATCTGGTTTCACAATTTCCTGCTGGTGCTGATCACCGTCATCACCCTGTTCGTGCTGGCGCTGCTCGTCATCGTGGTGGTGAAGTTCAACGCCAAGGCCAACCCGGTCCCCTCCAGGACCACCCACAACACGCTGATCGAGGTGGCCTGGACGCTGATCCCGGTCCTGATCCTGGTCGGCATCGCGGTGCCGTCCTTCCGTCTCCTGTTCCTGGAGCTCGACGTGCCGAAGCCGGACCTCACCGTGAAGGTCACCGGCAAGCAGTGGTATTGGTCCTACGCCTACCCGGATAACGGCAAGTTCGAGTTCGACTCGCTGCTCGACAAGGACAAGCAGCCTCGCCTGCTCGGCGTCGACAACGAGATGGTGGTCCCGGTCAACAAGGTGGTGCGGATCCAGACCACCGGCGCCGATGTGATCCACTCCTTCGCGGTGCCGGCCTTCGGCGTGAAGATCGACTCGGTCCCCGGCCGCCTCAACGAGAGCTGGTTCAAGGCCACCAAGACCGGCGTGTTCTACGGCCAATGCTCGGAACTGTGCGGCAAGGACCATGCCTTCATGCCGATCGCGGTCCGGGTCGTCAGCGACCAGGAATTCGCGACCTGGGTTGAAGGGGCCAAGAAGAAGTTTGCGACCAACCCGGCGAATTCCTACGCCTCGGCTGGTCAGGCGGCGCAGTAAGCCCCAAGGGTTAAGGCCACAAGGCTTGCGGCGCGGATGGAATAAGGGCGATGGGACCGCAAGGTCCAAGAGGGACTGCAAGGCAGGATTTTGAACATGGCGACAGGCGCAGCGACACACGACGATCACGCCCATGACGATCACGCCCACCATCCGACCGGATGGCGGCGTTATCTCTACTCCACGAACCACAAGGATATCGGTACGATGTACCTTATCTTTGCGGTGATCGCGGGCATCATCGGCGCTGCGATGTCGATCGCGATCCGTGCCGAGTTGATGTACCCGGGCGTCCAGATATTCCACGAAACTCACACTTATAACGTGTTCGTGACCTCGCACGGTCTGATCATGATCTTCTTCATGGTCATGCCGGCGATGATCGGCGGGTTCGGCAACTGGATGGTGCCGCTGATGATCGGCGCGCCGGACATGGCGTTCCCGCGCATGAACAACATCTCGTTCTGGCTGCTGCCGGCCTCGTTCGCGCTGCTGCTGCTGTCCACCTTCGTCGAGGGTGAGCCGGGCGCCAACGGCGTCGGTGCGGGCTGGACCATGTACGCGCCGCTGTCGACCTCGGGCCATCCCGGTCCTGCGGTCGATTTCGCGATCCTGTCGCTGCATCTCGCCGGTGCGTCGTCGATCCTCGGTGCCATCAACTTCATCACCACGATCTTCAACATGCGCGCGCCGGGCATGACCCTGCACAAGATGCCGCTGTTCGTGTGGTCGATCCTGGTGACCGTGTTCCTGCTGCTGTTGTCGCTGCCGGTGCTCGCCGGTGCGATCACCATGCTGCTGACCGACCGAAATTTCGGCACCGCATTCTTTGCGGCTGACGGCGGCGGCGATCCCGTGCTGTTCCAGCATTTGTTCTGGTTCTTCGGCCACCCCGAAGTGTACATCCTGATCCTGCCCGCCTTCGGCATGGTCAGCCAGATCGTCTCCACCTTCTCGCGCAAGCCCGTGTTCGGCTATCTCGGCATGGCCTACGCCATGGTCGCGATCGGCGGCATCGGCTTCGTGGTGTGGGCGCACCACATGTACACCGTCGGCATGTCGTCGGCGACGCAGGCCTACTTCGTCGCCGCCACGATGGTGATCGCGGTGCCGACCGGCGTGAAGATCTTCTCGTGGATCGCCACGATGTGGGGCGGCTCGATCGAGTTCAAGGCGCCGATGATCTGGGCGATCGGCTTCATCTTCCTGTTCACCGTCGGCGGCGTCACCGGCGTCGTGCTGGCCAATGCCGGCGTCGACCGCGTGCTGCAGGACACCTATTACGTGGTGGCGCACTTCCACTACGTGCTGTCGCTCGGCGCGGTGTTCGGCATCTTCGCCGGCTGGTACTACTGGTTCCCCAAGATGTTCGGCTACATGTACTCGGAGCGGATCGCCAAGGCGCACTTCTGGTTCACCTTCATCGGCGTCAACCTGGTGTTCTTCCCGCAGCACTTCCTCGGCCTGTCGGGCATGCCGCGCCGCTACGTCGACTATCCGGATGCGTTCGCCGGTTGGAACCTGATCTCCTCCTGGGGCTCTTACATCTCCGGCATCGGCGTCTTGATCTTCATCTACGGCGTGATCGATGCCTTCGTCCGCAAGGAGCAGGCCGCGAACAATCCGTGGGGTGCGGGTGCGACCACGCTGGAGTGGACGTTGACCTCGCCGCCGCCGTTCCACCAGTTCGAAGTGCTGCCCCGCGTGCAGTAAGTCCACGACAACGCGGCGCACCCTGGGTGCGCCGCGCCTTTTGAGAGAAGTGAGACCTGATCTTGTCGGTTGTCGATCACAACGCCATCGAACTGCCCCGGATTTCCGAGGCCGAAGTGGGCGACTACATCGCGCTGCTGAAGCCGCGCGTGATGTCACTGGTGATCTTCACCGCGCTGGTCGGGCTGATGATCGCGCCGGTGCATGTCCATCCGGTGCTGGTGTTCACCTCGATCCTCTGCATCGCGGTCGGCGCCGGCGCCTCCGGCGCACTGAACATGGCCTATGAGAGCGACGTCGACGCCTTGATGTCGCGCACCGCCAACCGGCCGATCCCGCGCGGCCGGATCACCCCGGCCGAAGCCGCCGCCTTCGGCCTGACGCTCGCCTTCTTCTCGGTGATGACGCTCGGCATCCTGGTCAACTGGGTGGCGGGCGCGCTGCTTGCCTTCACCATCTTCTTCTATGCCGTGATCTACACGATGTTGCTGAAGCGCTGGACCGCGCAGAACATCGTGATCGGCGGCGCTGCCGGCGCGCTGCCGCCGGTGGTGGCATGGGCGGCCGCGACCGGTTCGCTCTCGGTCGAGCCGATCCTGCTGTTCCTGATCATCTTCTTCTGGACCCCGCCGCACTTCTGGGCGCTAGCGCTGTTCCGCAGCGACGACTATGCGCGCGCCGGCATCCCGATGCTGCCGGTGGTCGCCGGTCCCGATGCGACTCGGCTGCAGATCCTGCTCTACACCATCGTGCTGGTCGCAATCGCGCTGGCACCGTGGCCGCTCGGCTATTTCGACGCGATCTACGGCGTCACCTCGCTGGTAGCAGGCGCCGGCATGCTGTGGCTCGCGATCGAGGTCTATCGCCGCCGCGAGGGCGTTGCAGCCAACAAGGCCACGCGCCGGCTGTTCGCCTTCTCGATCCTCTATCTGTTCGCGCTGTTTGCCGTCCTCCTCGCCGAGGTGGTCGTCCGCGCGATCCTGCCTGTCTTCATCGGGTAGGGACGCCGGGGGGCAAGATGGGGGCGCATGGGATACCAATGGACGAGAAACGCGAACCAGAAGGGATCGTCCTCACCGAGGCGCAGCTCAAGAGCCGCCGCCAGCGCTCGATCGCCATTGCGCTCGCGCTCGGCGTCATGGTGGTGCTGTTCTTCGCCGTCACCCTGGTTAAGGGGCCGGCCGTGCTGGTGCGGCCGCTGTGAGTGAGATGGCAAACCAGGGCGCACCGCAGGCTCCGCAAGGCGAGGGCGCCAAGGTCACGCGCCGCATGCTGACGCGCGACGCCATGGTCGCGTCGATCTGCGGCTTCGTCGTGGTGCTGATGGTCGGTGCGTCCTACGCGGCCGTGCCGTTCTACAACTGGTTCTGTCGTACCACCGGCTTCAACGGCACCACCCAGGTCGCGACCTCGGTGCCGACGGATGCGCCGCTCGCGCGCACCATTTCGGTCAGTTTCGATTCCAATGTCGCGCCGGGCCTGCCCTGGAAGTTCGAGGCCGAGCAGACCACGATCGACGTCAAGATCGGCCAGGTCGTCACGGTCTACTACACCGTGACCAACCAGTCGGCGCGCACCACGACGGGACAAGCTGCCTACAACGTCGCGCCGCTGACGGTCGGCGCCTATTTCCAGAAGATCAACTGCTTCTGCTTCACCGAGCAGACCATGGCGCCAGGCGAGAAGCGCGAGATGGCCGTGGTGTTCTATGTCGATCCCGCGCTGGCCAAGGACAGCGAGAACGACACGCTGAAGACCATCACTTTGTCCTACACCTTCTTCCCCGTGCGCGATGCTGCGCCGAAGCCCGTGGCTGCGGGCGAGGCGGAGCAGCGCAAGGGCGGCTAGTTCTGGGATTTCAAGATTAAGACGTGCCTTGCGGCACGCGAATGGAGAGACGGCAATGGCTGAGGCGCAAGTCAAGCATCACGACTATCATCTCGTCGACCCGAGCCCGTGGCCGGTGGTCGGCTCGGTCTCGGCCTTCATCATGGCGCTTGGTGCGATCGGCTGGATGCACCACATGTTCTCCGCCGCCCCGATCGTGTTCGGTGTCGGCACCATCGGCGTGCTCTACACCATGGCGAGCTGGTGGGGCGACGTAATCACGGAAGCCCAGTACAAGGGCGACCACACCCGCGTGGTGCAGATCAGCCATCGCTACGGCATGATCCTGTTCATCGCCTCCGAGGTGATGTTCTTCGTCGCCTGGTTCTGGGCGTTCTTCAATTCGGCGCTGTTCCCGGCCGATGCGGTGCACGCCACCCGCGATGCGGTGTTCGGCTGCGGCGCCGGCACGGCGATGGGCGCCTGCTCGGTTCCCGGCACCTGGCCGCCGCATGGCATCGAGACCTTCGATCCCTGGCATCTGCCGCTGCTCAACACGCTGCTGCTCCTGACCTCGGGCACCACCGTCACCTGGGCGCACCATGCGCTGCTGGAGAACGACCGCCAGGGCCTCAAGCAGGGCCTGATCCTCACCGTGATCCTCGGCGCCTGCTTCACCTGCGTGCAGGCCTATGAGTACGCCCATGCGACGTTCTCGTTCGGCGGCAACGTCTACGGCTCGACCTTCTTCATGGCGACCGGGTTCCACGGCTTCCACGTGCTGGTCGGCACCATCTTCCTGCTGGTCTGCCTGATCCGCGCCTATGCCGGCCACTTCACGCCGAAGCAGCACCTCGGCTTCGAGTTCGCCGCCTGGTACTGGCACTTCGTCGACGTGGTCTGGCTGTTCCTGTTCATCTGCATCTACGTCTGGGGCCACGGCGCCGAGTCCATGGCGCACGGCGCACACTAACTGCAGGCCGACGTGCTAAGAGGGGGCGGCCCGATGGCCGCCCCCTTTGCTTTTGAAGAGAACCGATGACGGATACCCCGCCCACTGTGACCGAAAGCGCGCTGCGCGGCATCGCCTGCCGCTGCCCGCGTTGCGGCAAGGGTAAGCTCTATTCCGGCTTCCTGACGCTGGCGCCGCGCTGCCGGGCCTGCGGCCTCGATTTCGCGTTCATCGATGCCGGCGACGGTCCGGCGATCTTCGTCATCATGCTGGCCGGCGCCATCGTGGTCGCGGCGGCGCTGATCGTCGAGGTGAAGTACCAGCCGCCGTTCTGGGTCCACGCCGCGCTGTGGCTTCCGTTGATCGTGGTCACCACGATCCTGCCGCTGCGTTCGATGAAGGCGCTGCTGATCGCGCTGCAATTCCACCACAAGGCCGCCGAAGGCCAATTGATCGAGCGCGACCCGCAATGAATGATACGACGAACAAGGCGTTTTCCAGCGAAGTGAGCACCGTTTCGCGCGAAGGAAACGCGTCAAAAGGCTCACAGCGGCCGAGCGCGGCCGGCTTCGGCATTTTCACGCTGATCCTGATCGCGGTGTTCATCGCCCTCGGCGTTTGGCAATTGCAGCGCCGGCTCGAGAAGCATGCGTTGATCGCCGCACTCGACGAGCGGCTGGCTGCCCCGACCGAGGCGCTACCGCCGCCATCGGCGTGGCCTGCGGTGACCTCGGCCAGGGATGAATTCCGCCGCGTCACCCTAACCGCGACCTACGCGAAGCAGCCGGACGCGATGGTCTTCAGCTCCGGCTCGGCGGTGCGCGACGATGTCGCGGGACCCGGCACCTGGGCGTTCCTGCCGGCCAAGCTCGCCAGCGGCGAGACCGTCGTGATCAACACCGGCTTTGTCCAGAACACGATGCAGGACCGTGCCTTCGAGGATCGCGTCACCGGCCGCCTCGTCACCGGCGCACCGGTCGAGTTGACCGGCTACATCCGCTTTCCCGAGCCGCCGGGCCGGCTGACGCCGAAGGAAGACCTGCCGAAGCGGCTGTGGTTCGTGCGCGATCATCGCGCGATGGCGCAGGTGCTCGGCTGGGGCGAGGTCGCGCCGTTCTATATCGACCTCGAGGCGCCGGTGCCCGACAGCGACACGCCGAAGCCCGGACCGCTCAAGGTTCGGCTCAAGGACGACCACATGCAGTACGCCATCACCTGGTTCTCGCTGGCCGCCGCGGTCACGATCGCCTTCGGCCTGTGGTGGCGCGGCCAGCGCCGCCGGGCGGCTTGAGGGAAGCGCGGTTGCGGCGGCGCGCTGCGCAAGGCTGCCTAGCATTGCGAAGCAGCAGCGCGATGAGGATTCGACCCGATCTCATCGTGCGTCAGGTCGAGAGCACGTGGCCGGCTCCGATCAGGCGGATCAGCATGTCGCCCCATAGCGCGCCGAGAATCCCGGTCAACACGAACGCGGTCCAGAACAGCGCGGGACGCCCGATCCGCGCCCATCGGGCCGCGGCCACCGCCGGCAGGCCGATCGCGACGGCAAGCAGCACGATCGACGAGCCGGTCTGGCCGGGGTCCACCACCCAGTCGGCCAACGAACTGGCGAATGCCTGCGCCAACATCGCGACGATCCAGAACGGAGCCTGGTCGCGGACCGAGCCGACGCAGAGGAATCCCGTTGTTCCCGCCACCCGAGCCCAGACGATCAGGGCGAGCGCGAACAGCGCCGCCAGCTGAACCGAGGCGACAAGATCGCCGATCCCGAGCGAGCGGTCCGCCATATGCGCCAATCCCGCACTGACGACCAGGACGCCGACAAGCACCGGCCAGAAGGCGATCCGACCGGCACGATCGCGCGCATACAGGCCCCCGATCGCCACCACGCCGGCCGCGGCCAGGACGTGGCTCCCCTTGCCCGCGACGGCATGGCCTCCGAGTTCGCCCAGCACTGCAGCCGCGGTCCTGATCGTCCAGAACCGCAATGCGGCCTCGCGCACTCCGCTCGTCCCTCGCATCTCTATTTGACGCATGTCCATGCGCGTCTCCGCGGCAACGTTCAGGTCGACAATGTCGGATGTGCCGCAGGCTCAGCTGGACGGCTGCTGCGTATTCGGCTGATCCACTGGGTCAAGCCGTCGAGATAGATGTACACGACCGGCGTCGTGAACAGCGTCATCAGCTGCGAGACGATCAGCCCGCCGACGATGGCAAAGCCGAGCGGCTGACGCAGCTCCGATCCGGTGCCGGTGCCGATCATCAGCGGAACGCCGCCGAGCATCGCGCACATGGTCGTCATCAGGATCGGGCGGAAGCGCGCCTTGCAGGCCATGTAGACCGACTGCTCGGCAGGGAGATGCTGATGGCGTTCGGCCTCCAGCGCGAAATCGATCAGCATGATGCCGTTCTTCTGCACGATGCCGATCAGCAGGATGATGCCGACCAGCCCGATCACGTCGAGCCCGAAGCCGAAGGCCCACAGCGCGAGCAGTGCGCCGAGCCCGGCGGACGGCAGGGTCGAGAGGATCGTGATCGGATGGATCGTGCTCTCATAGAGCATGCCGAGGATCAGATAGACGGCGACCACCGCCGCAAGGATCAGGATCGGCGTCGACGCGAGCGCCGCCTGGAACGCCTGCGCATTGCCCTGGAAGCTGGTGATCACGGTCGACGGCACGTGCAGGTCGGCGGTCGCCTTCTGGACCGCCGCGACCGCGGTCCCCACCGCCGTGCCCGGCGCCAGATTGAAGCTCAACGTGACCGACGGAAACTGGCTCTGGTGGTTCACGGAGAGCGGCGCGGTGCCGTAATCGATGCTCGCGATCTGGCTCAAGGGCACCATCGTTCCCGCGGACGAGCGGACGTAGATGCGGTTGAGCGCATAGGGGCCGAGCTGGAACGACGGATCGACCTCGAGGATCACGTAATAGGTGTTGAGTGTCGTGAACAGCTGGGCGACGTGACGCTGGCCAAATGAATCATAGAGCGTGTTGTCCACCGCGGCCGGATCGATGCCGAGGCGGGAGGCCGCGTCGCGGTCGATCTGCAGCTTGAGCTGGCGCGCGGCGTTGGCCTGGTCGGTCGCGACATCGGCCAGTTCCGGCAACGTCTTCAGCTTCTGATACAGCTTGCCGGCCCACAGATTGAGCTCGTCCTGATTCACGTCGGTAAGCGTGAACTGATACTGCGTCTTGGACAGCCGGCTGGCGAGATTGATGTCCTGCGTCGCCTGCATGAACACTGACATCCCCTTGATCTTCTGCAACTCGGTGTCGAGCTGCCGGATCGCCTGATCGGCGGATGCATTGCGCTCGTTGCGCGGCTTCAACAGCACGAACAGGCGGCCGTTGTTCTCGGTCACGGTCGGGCCGCCCGGTCCGATATAGCCGGTCGCATTGGCAACCGAGGGATTCTTGGCGATGACGTCGATGACACTGCGTTGCAGCGTCGCCATCTGCGCCGGCGAGATGTCGGCCGAGGCCTCGGTGATGCCGGTGATCATGCCGGTGTCCTGCTGGGGAAAGAAGCCCTTGGGGATGTTCACGAACAGCAGGCCGGTCACCACGACGCTTGCCAGCATGACCGACAGGGTCGTTGCCTTGTAGCGCAACGCCCTGGCAAGCACGGCCTCGTAGGCGGCCTGGATCGCAACGAAACCGCGTTCCAGCGCGCGCGACACCGCTCCAGCATGGGCGCCCTGGTGCGGCGACAGCAGATAGGCGCACATCATCGGCGTCAGGGTTACCGAGACGATCACCGACACCACGATGGCAACGCACACCGTGACGGCGAATTCCTGGAACATGCGGCCGATCACCCCGCCCATCAGCAGCAGCGGAATGAACACCGCGATCAGCGAGACCGAGATCGAGATGATAGTGAAGCCGATCTCGCCGGCGCCCTTCAGGGCGGCCTGCATTGGAGAGAGACCTTCCTCGATATGCCGCGAGATGTTCTCGATCATCACGATGGCATCGTCGACGACGAAGCCGACCGCGATCGACAGGCCCATCAGCGACAGATTGTCGAGGCTGTAGTTGAGCAGATACATCACACCGAAGGTGCCGATCAGCGAGATCGGGACCGAGACCGCGGGGATGATGGTCGCCCACAGATTGCGCAGGAACAGGAAGATCACGCCGACCACCAGCGCAATGGTCAGCACCAAAGTGAGCTGAACTTCGGCGACGCTGGCGCGGATGGTCTGGGTGCGGTCAGAGGCGATCTGGACCTTGATGTCAGACGGCAGGCTCGCCACCAGCTGCGGCAGCAGCTTCTTGATGCCGTCGACCGTGCTGATCACGTTGGCGCCGGGCTGGCGCTGGATCGCGAGGATGACCGCGGGCTTGTCGTTGTACCAGCCATGCAGCGTGATGTCCTCGGCCGCCACCACGGCATGCCCGATATCACGCAGGCGGACCGGTGCGCCGTTGCGATAGGCGATGATCAGATCGTCATACTTGCTCGCGACCAGCACCTGGTCGTTGGTGGCGAGCGTATAGGCCTGCTGGCTGCCGTAAAGCACGCCCTTGGGCTGGTTCACGGTGATGTTGCCGAGCGTGGTGCGCAATTGCTCGAGATCGAGCCCCGCGGCGGCGAGCTTGGCCGGATTGACCTGCACCCGGATCGAGGGCTTTTGCATGCCGCCGATGGTGACGAGCGAAACGCCCGGCACCTGCGACAATTTCTGTGCCAAAATGCTGTCGGCATAGTCGTCGACCTTGGTCAGCGGCTCGGCGTCCGACATCAGCGCGATCAGCAGCACCGGCACGTCGGCCGGGTTGACCTTGTGGAAGGTCGGCGGCGACGGCATGGTCTTGGGCAATTGCCCCGATGCCGCATCGATCGCGGTCTGCACGTCCTGCGCGGCCGCATCGACGCTGCGGTTCAGCGCGAATTGCAGCGTGATCTGGGTGTTGCCGAGCCCGCTGCTTGAGCTCATGCCGGTGAGGCCTGCGATCTGGCCGAACTGCCGCTCCAGCGGTGTCGCAACCGAGGAGGCCATGGTCTGCGGATCGGCACCGGGCAATTGCGCGGTGACCTGGATGGTCGGGGTATCCACCGTCGGCAGCGCCGAGACCGGCAGCCGCACGAAGGCGATCATGCCGACCAGCACGATGGCGATGGCCAGAAAGGCGGTGGCGACGGGCTTGCGGATAAAACCTGCGGAGATGTTCATGGCAGCATGCCTGCGCTTGCGGTGGTTGCGTCCTGGACCTGGTCTTTCTTGTCTTCGGGCACGATCTCGACCGTCGTCCCCGGATTGAGCCGGTACTGGCCCGCGGTGACCACGGTCTCGTTCGCCGCGAGGCCCTGCTCGATCAGGATCTGCCCGTCGCGCGATTGGCCGGTGGCGACATTGCGGATGCTGACCACGTTGTTTGCGCCGACCACGTAGGCGAAGCCGCCGTCCGGTCCCTGGCGCACCGCCGTCAGCGGCACGGTGAGCGCGTCGTGGCGAACGGCGATCGTCAGGTGGACGTTGACGAACGTGCCGGGCCACAGCGTGTTGCCGGCATTGGGAAAGGACGCCTTCAGCTGCACTGTACCGGTCGTGCTGTCGACCTGGTTGTTGATCAGCATCAGGCTGCCGTGGTCGAGCTTGCGCTTGTTCTGTGCATCATAGACGTCGACCGAGGCGTCTTCGGATGCCAGCGCCTGCCGCACGCCCGGGATTTCGCCGGACGGCAGCGTGAAGATCACCGCGATCGGCTGCAGCTGGGTGAGGACGACGAGCCCGTTGGTGTCAGTCGGGTGCACGATGTTGCCGGGATCGATGCGGCGGATGCCGGTGACGCCGTCGAACGGCGCGGTGATCGTGGCGAAGCTGAGCTGGGTTTGCGCGGCCTCCAGCGCAGCCTTGTCGAGCGCGACGGTGCCTTCGCCCTGCGTGACCTGCGAATCCTGGGTGTCGAGCAGTTGCTGGGTCGCAAAGCCGCGATTGGCGAGTGGCTGCGTTCGCGCCAAATTGGTCCTCGCGTTCTTCAGGCTCGCCTCGTCGCGCGCCAGCGCGGCCTCGGCCTGGTCGACCTGGGCCTCGTAGACCCGCGGGTCGATCTTGGCGAGCACATCGCCCCGCTTCACCTGCTTGCCCTCGACGAAATCGACGCTGTCGAGCGTGCCCTGCACCTGGGTACGTATCGTGGCGGTGTTGATCGGCGTCACCGTGCCCAGTCCTTCGAGCACGATCGGCACATCATGCTGTAGGACCTTCGCCGCCGTCACCGGAACGACGGGTGTGGCCACGGCGGACTGCGTCGCCGCCGCTGCATGATCCGTTGCAGCGTCGGGCCGATGCACGACGTAGGCGCTGGCGCCGATTGCGGCGGCGGCCACCAGGCCCGCGCAAGCGATCTTGAAGGCTTTGGATATCATAGGTCACCAGCTCCATCGGTTGTCCGGCGGCCGATCGTTGCAACCAGCTCCAGGACAAATGTTTCAGTTGCGCTCGCCGCAGCCGCTGTCGCGCTGCGGCCGGCGGTCAAATCGAGGTGGATGATGCGTGCGTCGAGATCGGCGGCACGCAACGCGCCGATCAGGCTGCCTTGCGGCGCATCATCGTTGCGATGAACGACGAGCCGGATCGCGGTCACCGTCGGCTCGATGTGAAACGGCAGTGCATCGGAGGCGACGTCGATCGCGACAATGCCGCCGCAGGGCAGCTCGCCCCGCAGCGCCAGTTCGAGCATGCGCCGTGCAACCGATCCCTCGCCGAGCAGGATCAGCTGCCGCGGGATCATGCCGACGCGGTCGAGCGCGGCGGCGACGCCGTTCAGGATGCCGGCATAGCTCGCTTCGCGGAGCTCGATCGGCAGCCATGTCGCCAGCGGCGTAAGCCGGCGCCAGCGCGCGAAGGTTTCAGGCACGGCGATGGACGCGGCATCGGGGGCGACCAGGACGCCGACCAGCACGCCCGTGGTGGCGCGACGCGGCCGGACTGCAATTGCGCTGTGCGGGCTTTCGGACATGTCCGGAAGCTGGGCTTTGGCTCGATATTATTCAAATGAATTGTCTTTATCCGTCAATTCATATCATGCATGATGACGGCATGCGGATGCGCAATCTCGATCTCAATCTGCTGCTGGTGTTCGACGCCGTCATGCGCGAGCGCAGCGTGGTGCGTGCGGCCGGCGCGCTTGCCATCAGCCAGCCCGCCGTGAGCCACGCGCTGAACCGGCTGCGTCATGCGCTGAAGGACCAGCTGTTCGTCCGCACGCCGTCCGGCATGCTGCCGACGCCGCGGGCGGAAGCGCTCGCGCTGCCGGTCCGCAAGGCACTCAGCGAACTGCAACTCGCGGTCGAGGGGGATCGCTTCGATCCGGCGCAGGCGGAACGGCGCTTCACCATTGCGGTCAACAATTATGCCGCGGTGGTCGCGGCCGGCTCGATCATCGCCGCGGTGCGCGCACAGGCACCTAAGGTGCGGCTGACGCTGGTGCCGAGCGGGACGCTCAATCTCGCCGACAGGCTCGATCGCGGCGAGCTCGATCTCGCGATCGCCGCGCGCGCGCTGGAGGGCGAGCGCTTTGCCTCCTGCCGGTTGATCGAGGACCGCTTCGTCGCCGTGCTGAGGGCCGGTCATCCGGCGTTGCGCAAGAAGCTGACCGGCGAGACGCTGGTCGAGCTGCCGCACCTTGCGATCACCTCCAGCGGCGAAGATCTGGATTTCATCGACGCCTGGCTGCGGGCGCGCAAGGCGAGCCGCACCATTGCGACCGATGTCCCTTATCTGTCCGCCGGCGCGGTCCTGGTGCAATCGAACATGGTCGCGATCCTCGGGCGCAAGCTCGGGCTCGAGTTCCGCCGGGCCTATCCGATCGAGATGCGGGAGCTGCCGTTCGATGCATCGAAGCTGCAGAGCATCATGAGCTGGCACCGCCGCTTCGACGATCTGCCGGCGCACCGCTGGCTGAGAGATACGATTGTCGCCGCCACCGGCGGCATTTGATCGGCGTCGCGACGATCCGGAATCAATACGCCCGCGCCGATCCGTGGCGCGGGCGTATCGCACTTGACCTCTGCACCCTGTCAGTGGCCGACGGGGGCGGGGCCGCCGAGCTTGACCCTGCGCAAGGTCAGCGCCAGCGGGATTGCCGAGAGGGAGATCAGCATCAGGACCCAGAACGCATCCATGTAGGACAGGAACGAGGCCTGGGTCTGCACCTGCTGCCCGATCCACTGGATCGCCTGTTGATGCGCCTGAGCCAGTGAATTGCCCTGGGCGACGAAGAAATCGGTGACCTGGTGCAGCGTGTCCTGATATTGCGGACTTGACGGCGTCACCTGCTCGACCAGCCGGCTCTGATGGAATTGCTGGCGATGGGTCAGCACGTTGGAGACGATCGAGACGCCGATCGAGCCGCCGGTGTTGCGCGCCGCGTTGATCAGCGCGGAGGCCTGGTCGGTCTTGTCGGGCGGAATGCCGTCATAGGACGCCGCCATGATCGGCACGAAGATCAAGGGCAGGCCGACGCCGATCAGCATGCGCGAGCGCGCCATGAACCAGAAGCCGAGATCGCCGTAGACGTTGGTCATGCTGTACATCGAGGCGGCGATCACCAGCGCGCCGGCGACGATCAAATATTTCGGCTGCACCTTGGCGGCGAGCCTGCCGACCGCGAACATCATCACCATGGTGACCACGCCGCCGGGCGAGAGCACGAGGCCGGCCCAGGTCGCGGTGTAGCCGAAATCCTGCTGCACCAGCTGCGGCAGGAACTGGGTGGTCGCAAGCAGGATGGCGCCGGTCGCCAGCATCACCAGGAAGCAGGCGCCGAATTGCCGGGTCGCGACCATGCGCAGGTCGATCATCGGATTGCGGCGGGTCATCTCCCACGGGATCATCAGCACGAACGCCGCGGCGCTGATCGCCGCAAAGGTGATGATGAAGGGCGAGCCGAACCAGTCGTCCTCGAGGCCGCGGTCGAGCGTCACCTCGAGCGCGCCGAGGAAGGTCGCAACCAGCGCGAAGCCGATGAAATCGAAGCTGTTGTTCTGCGGCTGTGCGGCCTTCTGCGCTCCCTTGGCCTTCGCGGGCTCCTGCAGCACCGCTGCGATCAGCGCGATCGCGAACACGCCGACCGGCGCGTTGATCAGGAAGCACCAGTGCCAGGACAGATTATCGGACAGCCAGCCGCCGAGCGTCGGGCCGACCACCGGCGCCACCACCACGGCGATGCCGAACACCGCAAACGCCTGGCCGCGCTTGGCCGGCGGGAAGGCGTCGGCCAGGATCGACTGCGCCACCGGCACCATGCCGCCGCCGCCGAGACCCTGCAGAATGCGGAACAGCAGCAGCGCGTTCAGATTGGGCGCGAAGCCGCACAGCACCGAACTCACCGTGAAGATGCCGAGGCAGATCAGGAAGAAGGTCTTGCGGCCCAGCATTCTTGCGAGAAAGCCGGAGGCGGTCAGGATGATGGCGTTGGACACCAGATAGGTCGTGACCACCCAGGAGGCTTCGTCCTCGCTCACGCCCATGCCACCCGCGATATAGGGTAGCGCGACGTTGGCGATGGTGGTGTCGAGCACCTCCATGAAGCTCGCGAGCGCAACCACGATGGCGATCAGCCAGGGATTGACGGCAACGCTCGGAGTAGGGAGGCTTTTGGCATCGATTGCTGCGGCACTCATGACTACCTCTCCGGATCAGAGCTTTCCAAGCCGCTCGAGCAGCGACGGCGCGGGATTGATCCGCACCGTCGGGACGACGGACATGCCCGGGCCGAGCGCGACGTCGGTCGGCGGGTTGTCCATCACGATCTTCACCGGCACGCGCTGCACGATCTTGACGTAGTTGCCGGTGGCGTTCTGCGCCGGCAGCAGCGAGAACGCGGTGCCCGATCCCGGCTGCACGCTTTCGACATGGCCCTTGATCGTGCGACCGGGATAGGCGTCGATCTTCAGCGTCACCTTCTCGCCTGGACGCATCTGGTCGAGCTGGATCTCCTTGAAGTTCGCGGTGACCCAGGTCTGGTCAGGTACGAACATGGTGAGGTTGGTGCCGGCCTGCGCGAACTGGCCGACCGCCGCCGACAGGTTGACGACGCGGCCCGGTTGCGCGGCGGTGACCGTCGTATAGGAGAGATTGAGCTGCGCCTGGTCGCGCTGCGCCTCGGCCTGGGCAAGGTTGGCGACCGCGCTCTTGCGCTGCGCCTTCAGCGATTCCACCTGGCGCTGCGCGAGGTTGAGCGTCGCCTGCGCGCTCAACAGAGACGCCTGCTGCTGATGCAGTTGCGAGGTGTACTGCTCGGAATTCTGCACGGTGCCGTAGCCGGTCTGCTCCAGATGCTGGTAGCGCGTCGCCTGCTGCTGGGCGAAGGTCAGCGCCGCCTGGGCCTGGTCGACCTGGGCCTGGTTGGCTGATATCTGCGCCTGCTGCACGTCGAGCTGCGCATCGACATTCTGGATGCTGGCCTGCGCGGCCGCGACCTGCGCCTCGGCCTGCGCCAGCGCGACGCGATAGTCGCGGTCGTCGATGCGCGCGATCACGTCGCCGGCGGCGATGTGCTGGTTGTCGGTGACCGGAACCGCGGTGATGTAGCCGGAGACTTTCGGCGCGAGCGCGAACTGCCGCGCCGCGATGAAGGCGTCGTCGGTGGATTCGAAATGCCGGGTGTAGTCCATGTAGAGGGTGCCGCCGCCGAGCGTGGCGGCGAGCAGCACGGCGCCGATCGCGGAGACCACCGGACGGCGGCGCAGGAAGCCGCGCCGCTGTGGGGCGACTTCCGGCGGGACCGTTTCCGGCGGGGCGGGCTGCTTGCTTACGGGGCGCCCCTGCGCCGGAGCTCGCGCGATGACCTCCGGCCGCTGGGATGTGACGTTGGGCTCGTGTGAGGCCGGTGCCGAGGGCGAACCCTCGATGCTCTCGTGCCCTCCGTGGTCGCGCTCCAAAACAGTGTCTTCGAACATGATGGCTGCTCCTGCTGTCGGGCGAGGTCTGCAAGGCCTTCGCAAAAGGGAACGGTACCGTTCCGTTCTGTGCGGCAAATAGTCTCGCAGCACAGAAGCGTCAATAGAAACGGAACTGTACCGTTCTATTTACAACTAGATGTGATAGGGCTATATTGCCTGATGTTGCCGGCCGGACCGGCCCATGGAACCCGGGGAAGACTGATGACCACCAGTACCCTGAAGATGCCGCGGGCGCTCAAGACCAGGACGGCGACCGGGCCGGCCGAAGTGCGCGCCGGCCGACCGCCAAAGGAATTGGCCGGCGAGGTCGATGCGCGCATCCTCGATGCCGCGCGCAAGGTGTTCCTTGAGCGGGGGTTCGAAGGCGCCAGCATCGACGAGATTGCAGAAGTCGCGCGCTCCGGCAAACGCACCATCTATGCGCGCTTCCGCGACAAGCGGGCGCTGTTCACCGAGGTGGTGACGCGGGACATCCTGTCCCGCATCGCGGAGTTCAAGGCGGACGCGCCTCTCGGCGCGACGGTGGAGGAGCGCCTCACGAGCGTCGCCTCGACCTTGCTGCATTGGGGCCTCGACGCCGACCGGATCGGGCTGATGCGGCTTGCCATTGCGGAGGCGCATCGCTTCCCGGATCTCGCCGCCACCGTCAACCGCAGGGCGCGCGCGCTCGCCACCGAGCTCGGCGTTCACCTGCTGCGCGACCTGACGCAATCCGACGAGCTCGGCAAGCTGCCGGCCTTCGCGCCGGAGCACCTGCCGACCACGGCGCGCCTGTTCCTCGACATCATCGCGGTGCCGATGCTGCTGCGGGCATTGTTCGAGGTTGATCTGAAAGCGCTCGACCCGGAGATCGACGAGCATGTGGCGCGCGGCGTCGCGTTTTTCGTTGCTGCGTGCAGGACCGGCTGGGTTGAGAGCCCGAGGCAATAGACAATGGATCGCCAGGGTGCCTTCGTGCGCGCTCACCGGATGATCGGATCGTCGCGATACCGAAACAGAACTTCTGCCGCGAAGCCGGTGCTGTGGTCCTTGCGCACGTCCCGGACGACATGGCGGCTGGCAAAACTCGCGGCGAATATCTCCGCCTCCGTCATTCCGAGATCGGCCATCAGACGCGTCGCCGAAAACAGCTCGTCGGGCGATTTCTCCTTCTTCGCCTTCAGATAATTTTCGAGTCGCGTACGCTTCGAGCGCTTGCTTGCCCAAAAGACAACAGAGGCGCCCGCCGCAATGATCGACGTCAGGATCGAGGCGACGTTTGCGCCTACGCGAAGCCACTCCTCCATGCTGCCCCCGCATCCGTCGTGTCCGCGAGGGGGAGAGTGAGCCCGATTGCCGCCCTTGTCGAGAGATCGATCGTCCAGACTCAGCCCGGCGCGCGCTCCACCGCGTGGCGGAGCCAGACCATGCCGCCCTCCAGCGCCTCGCAGTGCGTGAGCCGGAGCGACTGCCCGGCGCCGGGGCGGTCGCCGTCCGGGCCGTGATAGTCGACGATGCACTGCGATCCCGCGACGCCGTCGACCGCCGGATGTATCAGCGTGCTGAACTCGTCGATCAGCCCGTGCTTCAGGAACGCGCCATTGATCCCCCCGCCGCCTTCGAGCAGCAGCGTCTTCGAGCCGAACAGCGCCGCGAGCTGCGTCATCGCGCTCGCCAGATCGTCGCCCTTGCGGCCTGCAAAGATGTAGGACGCGCCGTCCTCGCGCAGCTCGGCGAGATGGCTATCCGAGACCTGCTCTCCAAGCACCGCAACGGCGTGATCGCCGCCGACATTGTCCTTGCCGAAATGCACACGGCCCGACGGATCGATGCCGACAGCGAGCTTGCGGCCGTTGCGGTTGCCGAGATGCGGCTCGCGCGGCAGCTTCGGCGGATTGGCGAACTGCCGCTCGGTTCCCTTGGCCATCTCGTTCATGGTGACGCGGCCGATGATCCAGCCATCGGCATTGAAGCCGTCATGGATCCTCTCATAGTGGGAGCGCAGCACGTCGGCCGGGATGCCGGCGGCTGGCCTGGTGAAGCGGCTGGGATGCAGCCGGCCGTCGATCGACGTGCCCATGTGGCAGATGATGTGGGGTCGCATAGACTAACTCTTCGGTGGAGCGGCGCGGTGACCGCGCCGGGGGAGGGGCAAGCTCTGATCTAGAATGGCGGAGGCACGTTCTCAATGCCGATAACGCAGCAGTGTTCGGCAACATGCCTGCCGAATGGAACCGGCAGCGCCGCTCCACGTCTCTCCTTACGTCTCCTTCGCGTATTGCGCGTAAAGCCGGGCTGCATTGTCCCAGCGAATGGCCTCCATGTAGACGTCGACATAGCGGGCCGCGGCGGCACCGAAGTCCATGTGATAGGCGTGCTCATACATGTCGAGCACGAGGACCGGACGGCCCCCGGCCAGCGTCGTCGTATGATCCGCGGCCCATTGATTGACCAGCCGCTTGTCGCGGGGCGAATAGGCGAGGATCACCCACCCCGAACCGCCACCTTCCGCCTTGCCCATCGCGGCGAATTCCGTCCGCCAGCGTTCCATGCTGCCGAAGTCGCGCGTAATCGCTTCGGCGAGCGCTCCGTTCGGTTTGCCGGCGCCGCCGAGTCCATCGAAATAGACTTCATGCAGGATCATCGAGTTCGCTGCGATCAGCTCCTCGCGCTTCAGGCCGTTGATCACAAAGTTCGGCGCCTTGGCGAAGTCGAGTTCGGCAAGCTGCGTGCCGATGGCATTCAGCCGCTTCACCGCACCGACGTAATTGTTCTCGTAGTGGCTGACGAGAATCTTCTCCGAGATGCCGCTGATCGATTTTGGGTCGAACGACATCGGTTTTGCCTGATAGGACATGGCCCTGGTTCCTGTCTGCTGGTTGGTTTCGGCAGCGGCTTGGTTGGCGCCAAGCACGACTGCGGATGCGGTGGCCGCTCCGACCGCTGTGATGAAGTTTCGGCGCTCGGTGTTGATGGTCATGGGTCCTCCTGATGTTGGAAATGCCGATACGCTTGGATCTAAGGCGCAAAAGTTCGCGCTATTCCTTCGTGAGCCCGACGATGGTCCGGAATCCCGAGATGTCCTGCACCGAAAACGCGACGGGGTCGCCGAAGCGAACGGCGTTGAAGAGCAGGCCGTCCTGAACCTTGAACGGCTCTATTCTGTCCGGAGACAGGCGTATCCTGATCGTGTCATTGCGTTCATCGATGCTGTCGACGACGCCGCGCAGGATCTCGGTCGCCGGCGGCTGGACCGCCGCCGTCGCGGCCAGTGCAATGACGGCTTGCTGCGGCTCGCTGCCGTCGCTTGGCGTCGCGAGCGACATTGCGGGCCAAAGCAGGGCGACACACAGTGCCAAAGTTGATTTGGGCATGATTGCTCCTCGTTCAGTTCGATTGTGGTGGTTTCGCCAGGACCTCAGTCCTGCTCCTTGACCTGACCGCTGCTGTCGATCACGAGCCTCACGGGCTTGCCGTTCTTCATCGCCTTCGCCGTCATACCCTCGGCCGTCGATTTGACGTCGCTGATGTTCCCGTAGCCGGCGGCCTGAAGCTTCGCGACAAGCTCGTCCTGCGTCAGGGCGTTGGCGGGCATCGCGCCGGCCGCGATCGCGAGCGCGAGGATCAAATGCGAGAGGGTTGCTTTCTGCATGATCGTTCTCCTGGTTGTGTTGTGCTGCCCCAGGTTCTCGTGACGCGTGCCGCTCCGTTCAGATGAGACCTGCCAGGCGCAGCAGCACGCCCGTGATGCAGGACGCCGCGAGGACGCTGAGCATCCCCACATTGAAACGGAAGATCGCAATCGCTGCGGCTGCCGACAGCGCAAGCGCAGGCCAGTCGACGCTAGTAGGCACCGGCGCGTCGAACGACAGGCCGAGCCCGTGCACCGGGAAGGTCTGCCGAAACAGCGTATGCAGTGCGAACCAGATCGACAGGTTGAGGATCACGCCGACCACGGCCGCGGTGATCGCCGAAAGCGCGCCCGCCAGCACCTTGTTGCCGCGCAGCGCTTCGATGTAGGGCGCGCCGACGAATATCCACAGGAAACACGGTGTGAACGTCACCCATGTCGCCAGCAACCCGCCGAGCGTGGCGGCAAGCATCGGCGACAGCCCGCTTGCCTCGCGGAACGCGGCCATGAAGCCCACGAACTGGACCACCATGATGAGCGGTCCGGGCGTGGTCTCGGCCATGCCCAGCCCGTCCAGCATCTCGCGCGGACTGACCCAGTGATAATATTCGGCGGCCTGCTGTGCGACATAGGCGAGCACGGCATAGGCCCCGCCGAACGTCACCATCGCCATCTTGCTGAAGAAGATCGCGATCTGGGTGAACACGTCGCCGGGCCCCAAGACGACGAGCAGCGCGAACACCGGAACCAGCCAGAGCGCGAGCCAGACGGCGCCGACCCGCAAGGTGCGGGATGCGTTGGGACGGACATGATCGGGCACCTCTTCGCCCAGCATGCTGTCGATCACGGCGGAATTTTTCCCGCCATGTTCGACGGCGGCAAATTCGCTCCGGCCCAGGCGTGCGCCGATCAGTCCTGTGACAGCGGCAGCGCCGATGATCAGCGGAAACGGCACGGCGAAGAAGAAGATCGCGACAAAGGCGATGGCCGCGAGCGCGACCATCACCCGGTTGCGCAGCGCGCGTTTGCCGACCCGCACGACAGCCTGGATGACAATGGCAAGCACCGCGGCCTTCAGGCCGAAGAACAGGGCCTCCACAAACCCCACATTGCCGTACGCTGCGTAGACATAGCTGAGGCCCATGATGGCGAAGATGCCGGGCAGGATGAACAATCCGCCCGCCACGATGCCCCCAAGCGTCCGGTGCAGCAACCAACCGATATAGGTCGCGAGCTGCTGCGCCTCCGGTCCGGGCAGCAGCATGCAGTAGTTGAGGGCGTGCAGGAAACGCCCTTCCGAGATCCAGTTCTTCTCCTCGACCAGAATGCGATGCATCACCGCGATCTGGCCGGCCGGTCCGCCGAAGCTCAGGATGGCGACACGCGTCCAGACGAGCAGCGCCTCGTGAAATGAGATGCCGTGCGCGTGCTCCTGTCCGCGCGCCCTTGATGTTGTTGCGACGTCCGTCATGGCCTCACCTTGCTGGTCGGCCAGTTGTGCGTCTCCCGCGTCGCGTCGCGGCACCAGCGATAGAAGGCGTCGTAGAGCAGCATGCCGGCGCTCAGTTGTTCGAGGTCGTCGTCGAACATGCGTGACAGACCGAGCGAAGCGGCGAGCAGCCCCGGTGCCTCCGGCGAAAGGTCGAGCCGCGCGGTATCCGCGGCCCGCACCATCGTCGCGAGCCGCTCCAGTGCAGGCGTCGACAGGCCGAACTCCCTGACCATCACGTCGAAGGTGCAGAGCTCGCCGCGATGGCTCCAGAACACGTTCTCGATGTCGAATGGCGTGGCGTCGAAGCGTTCGGCGACGGCCTCGACTTCCGCTGATGTGACGAACAGGAACACGGCGACGGGATCGACAAAGCGGCGGATCAGCCACGGGCAGGCGATGCGATCGATCTTCGGCCGCGATCGCGTCACCCAGACGGTGCGGCCGCGCCCGTCGCGTTTCGGAATCCGGTCGACAGGAACGGTCGGAAGCTCCGCGGCCTTCCAGGCGAGGTGGCCGCCCTCGAGAACTTCGGCAGCAATGTTGCCGCACCGGAGCCAGGCGGCGGTGCCTTCGCTGAGCTTCTGTCCCTTCTGGCAGATCACGACCACGGACTGGCCGGAAAGGCGGGAAGCCCAGTCCTGGACATCGAGATGGGAGTGCCTGATGGCGCCCGGGATCAAGCGCGGATCGGCGGCGAAATCCTCATCGAGGCGAACGTCGACGAGCGTCGGCGCTTTGGCCGTACCGATGAGACGAGACAGTTTTTCGGATGAGATCGATGTGTATGACGACATGGTGCGTCCTTGGTGAACAGGACGCGATTCTTGGGCATGTCGCCTCGCGGGGAGATCGCACATCCCCGTGCCGTCAATAAAAGACTTATGCCCGTTGCTGTCAACCGCTCCACTGGATCGACGGATCACCAAGAATTCACAGTCGATGACAGGAACAATGTCGCCGCCGACACCTCAGTCGTGCCGTTTCCCGATGCCGCCCAGAACGGGCCGACAGCGTTATTGACCAATATAGGGTAGCCCCCTATATTACAGGCATGCACACCATCAAGCACAAGTCCAAGCTCGTCGGCCGGGTTCGCCGCATCAAGGGTCAGCTCGAGGCCGTCGAGCGGGCGCTGGAGTCCGAGATCGGCTGTGCCGACGTGTTGATGCTGGTGGCCTCGGTTCGCGGCGCCATCAACGGCCTCACCGCGGAACTGCTCGAGGATCACATCCGCCACCACGTGGTGGATCCGGCCCGGGAGAAGGATCCCGAGAGAGCGCAGGGCGCCGCCGACCTGATCGACGTCGTTCGTACCTATTTGAAGTGAAGCACATGACCGATCTGTCCCAGCTGCTCCAGCAGAGCAGCGCGCATGCATGGCTGTTCATCCCCAGTGGGATCCTGCTCGGCGCGCTGCATGGCCTCGAGCCCGGCCACTCCAAGACGATGATGGCGGCCTTCATCGTCGCGATCCGCGGCACCGTGGTGCAGGCGGTTCTGCTGGGGCTGTCGGCCACGATCTCGCACACGGCCATCGTCTGGATCATCGCGCTGGCGGGGCTGCATTTCGGCCAACAATGGTCCGGCGAACGCAGCGAAGCCTGGCTGCAACTGGCCTCGGCGGCGATCATCATTTCGATCGCAGCCTGGATGGCCTGGCGCACCTGGCGCGAGCAGAATTCCGAACACGACCATCACCATGATCACGATCATGACCATGATCACCATCATCACGACGAAACGCGCCAATTGACCCTGGCCGGGCAACCGCTGTCGCTCGAAGTCTTCGAGGACGGCGTGCCGCCGCGCTGGCGGTTGCGAAGCGAGGCCGGGGCGCTTCCGGCAGCCGGCGAGGTCGATGTCGTGACGATCCGCGCTGACGGCAGCGAACAGCAGTTCCGCTTCGCCGCGCGGGACGGCTATCTGGAAAGCATCGACGAAATTCCGGAGCCGCATGCCTTCAAGGCCCGCGTGTCGGTGCGCGCGGACATTGCGGAAGTCCTGTTCGAGGAGCATGACCATGCGCATATGGACCTCGGCGACGCCGACGATGCGCATGCGCGCGCGCACGCCGCTGACATCCGCAAGCGCTTTGCCGGCCGGACCGTCACGACGTGGCAGATCATTCTGTTCGGCCTGACCGGCGGGCTCATTCCGTGTCCGGCGGCGATCACCGTGCTGCTGCTCTGCCTTCAGCTCAAGCAGTTCAGCCTCGGCTTCGTGCTGGTGCTCTGCTTCGGCATCGGGCTAGCGATCACCATGGTCTCGGTCGGCGTCGCGGCCGCGCTCAGTCTGCGTCATGTCGAGCGTCATTGGGGCGGCTTCAGCCGCTTCGCCCAACGCGCGCCCTACGTGTCGGCTGCGCTGATCGTGTTGGTCGGCCTCTACACGGGCTGGCTGGGGTTGCACGGGATCACGGCCTGATCCCACTTCCATCTTGAAACCTGCGCGAGGTGGTCTAGAGTTCCTGCCAAGGGGACAAGGCAGACTCCCCGTGAGACTTCGGTCCAAGCTCTGCGCGACACTCACCGTCGTGGAGCTTTGATATGGATACCGAACAGCACACATCCCGTCGTTCCAAAATCGCCATCCTGTGGCGTGGCGATGCCGCGTCGCGCCGGGAGGCGACCCCACAAAACAGCCGTTTCGTTCGCGTCTTCGAAGCGCTCGCCGCTTCCGGCATCGAGGCTTTTCCCGTGGTCTATGACGAGACCTTCGCCGATCTCGTCCGCGACCAATTGCTGACCGTGGACGGCGTTCTCGTCTGGGTCGATCCGATCCACCAGGGCAAGACCCGCGCGGCGCTCGATCCGCTGCTGCGCGAGGTCGCGATGAAACGTCCGTGGGTCAGCGCACATCCCGAAATCATCCTCAAGATGGGCGTCAAGGACGTGCTCTATCGGACGCGTCATCTGGGCTGGGGCGCCGACACGCATCGATACGCCACCGCGGACGCCTTCCGCGCCGAATTCCCGTCGCGCCTTCGCGCGGCCGGACCGCGCGTGCTCAAGCAGAACCGTGGCAATGGCGGGCAGGGCGTCTGGAAGGTGGAAGCCTTGAAGGTGGAAGGCTTACCGAATGCGGACGCCACCGTCCGCGTGCTCCACGCACTGCGCGGCAGCCGGCCCGAGGAGCTGCCGCTGGACGCTTTCATGGCGCGCTGCGAGCCGTATTTCGGTTGGGGCGGCTGCATCGTCGATCAGGCATTCCAGCCGCGGCTGCCCGAGGGCATGATCCGTTGCTATGTCAGCGGATCGAAGGTCGCGGGCTTCGGACACCAACTGATCAAGGCCTTGATCCCGCCGCCGGCGGAAGGCCCGGACTCACCGGAAGCCCAGCCCGGACCGCGCATCATGCACGGTCCTGATGCCGCACAATTCCAGACGCTGCGGCGGCTGATGGAAGACGAATGGATTCCAGGGTTGATGGCGGCCCTGGCGATCGATGAAGCGTCGCTGCCGGTGATCTGGGATGCGGACTTCCTCTACGGTTCGCGCGATGCCGACGGCGCCGATACCTATGTGCTCTGCGAGATCAACGCGAGCTCGTGCTTTGCGATTCCCGAAGAGGCGCCGGCGGCGATTGCGTGGACGGTTGGCGATCGCGTTCGTCGGCACCTGGAGAGCGATGCCGGACGGTAGGGCAGGGCCGCTGACGAGTGAGGTCTAATATGGCCCACGCGATGTGATGTGAGCACGCTTCTGAGGCTCGCTCTCCCCTTGTGGGAGAGGGGTGGCCTCAGGGCGAGAAAGCTCGGACTGTTCGTGTCGCGAGAACGCGAACGTGTGATTCACAAGCGAGCCAAAAATTCGCTGTCGTCCCGGGCAAGCCCAGCGCGACCCGGGACCCATAACCACCGATGGTCATCGTTGCACAACGCTGGAGCCACAGCTCGCTTCAACAATAATGCCCTGTGGTTATGGGTCCCTGCTTTCGCAGGGACGACGGTGGGGAGAGGATCGTGCACACGTTTGCGCCTCTGTCTATGCTTCGCAGCGCTTCCGTTCGCGCACTACTTCGCCCGCATCGCCTCGGGCGTATCCGGCTGCGCGGAGGGATGCGCCTCGGCGAACGCCGGCAGCGCCATTGCGGTGTCGTGGATGCGTTTCACGGCCGGCCAAGGCGACAGGCTGATCTGCTGGTTGATCGCCGCGGTGACATGGCCGACCAGGCAGATATCGGCGAGGGTCGGCGCATCGCCGTGACAGAACTGGCCGGTTGCCTTGTGGCCGGCGAGGTGGCCCTCGAGCGCCGCCAGCGTCTCGACCGTCCAGTGCCGCCGCCAGGCGTTCTGCTGGCTGTCGCGCAGATCGAGCTCGCGGTCGAGATAGCGGCGCACCCGTGGCGTCAGCAGCGGATGGCCCTCGCAGGCGACGATCAGCGCAAGCCCGCGCACCCGGGCGCGGCCGAGCGCATCTGGTGGCAACAGTGGCGGGCTCGGATAGGTCTCGTCGAGATAGTCGATGATCGCGAGCGACTGGAACAGCACCGTGCCGTCGTCGGTCACCAGCGCCGGCAGCGCCATCTGCGGATTGATCTTGCGATAGGCATCAGTGCGATGCGCGTCCGCATCGATGTCGACGAACACGACCTCGGCGGGCACGCCCTTGAGGTTGAGCGCGATCCGTACCCGAAAGCTCGCCAGCGATCGCCAGAAGGAGAAGAATTGCATGGGGCGACCTCCTCGCGTCATGCCCGGGCTTGACCCGGGCATCCATCGACTGGAGGAATGTCCTTGAAGATGGATCGCCGGGTCAAGCCCGGCGATGACAAGTATCGCAGAGGCCTACCCCGCACCCACTTTCTTCTTCCGCCAGGCAAGGTGCACCGCGCAGGTGCAGCCCTGCGGATGCGAGGCCAGTTCCCGAGACTCCTCGTCGTTGGCGGGCGTCGCGGCGGGCGCGATCGCTTGGCCCTTGGCGCCGTCCTGCGATGGGATGTAGTTCAACACCGGCGCGAGCCAGCGCTCGACCTCGGCGACCGTCATGGCCTTGCGCGCGGCGTAGTCCTCGACCTGATCGCGCTCGATCTTGCCGACGCCGAAATAGAAGCTTTCGGGGTGCGAGAAATACAGGCCCGAAACCGACGAACCCGGCCACATCGCGTAGCTCTCGGTCAGCTTCACGCCGGACGTATTCTCGGCATCGAGCAGCGCGAACAGCGTCCGCTTCTCGGTGTGGTCGGGCTGCGCCGGATAGCCGGGCGCAGGGCGGATGCCGTCATACTTTTCGAGGATCAATTCGTCCGGCGACGAGGCCTCGTCGGGCGCATAGCCCCAGAACTCCTTGCGCACGCGCTGGTGCATGCGCTCGGCAAAGGCTTCCGCGAGACGATCGGCCAGCGCCTTGCACAGGATCGAGGAGTAGTCGTCATTGGCGTTCTTGAAGCGGTCGGCGACCGCATCCTCGCCGATCCCCGCGGTGACGACGAAGCCGCCGATATAGTCGGGCACGCCGGTCGCGACAGGCGCGACGAAGTCGGACAGCGCGGCGTTGAAACGGCCCTCGCGCTTCTCGAGCTGCTGGCGCAGCGTGTGGAAGGTCGCGATCTTCTTGGCGCGGCTCTCGTCGGCATAGATCTCGATGTCGTCACCGACGGCATTTGCCGGCCAGAAGCCGATGGTGGCCCGCGCAGTGAACCACTTCTCCTGGATGATCGTGTCCAGCATCTTGCGCGCGTCGGCATAGAGCGAGCGGGCGACCTCGCCGACCTTGGGATCGTCGAGGATCGCGGGGAAGCGGCCGGTCAGCTCCCAGGTCTGGAAGAACGGCGTCCAGTCGATGTAATCGGCCAGCTCGGCGAGATCGTAGGCGTCGAAGCTCTTCAGCCCGAAGAAGGCCGGCTTCTTCGGCGGCACTGCCGCAAAGTCGATCGCGACCTTGTTGGCGCGGGCGTCGTTGAGCTTCAGCCGCTTCTTGTCGGCCTGAGCGCGGAAATGCGCCGTCGAGATTTTGGCGTATTCGGCACGCACCTCGGCGGCATAGGCCTGCTTCTTCTCGGCCGACAGCAGCGAGGAGGCGACGCCGACGGCGCGGCTCGCATCATTGACATGCACGACCGGGCCGCCCGGATAGTTCGGGTCGATCTTCACGGCCGTATGCACGCGGCTGGTGGTGGCGCCGCCGATCAGCAGCGGCAGGTTCATACCCTGCCGTTGCAGTTCGCCGGCAAGGAAGCTCATCTCGTCGAGCGAGGGCGTGATCAGGCCGGACAGGCCGATGATGTCGGCGCCCTCGGCCTTGGCGGTCTCGATGATCTTGTTGGCGGGCACCATGACGCCGAGGTCGATGACCTCGAAATTGTTGCACTGGAGCACGATGCCGACGATGTTCTTGCCGATGTCGTGGACGTCGCCCTTCACTGTCGCGAGCACGATCTTGCCCGCGGCGTTGCGGCCGCCGGTGATGCCGTTGGCGAGGTTGCGCGCCTTCTCCTCCTCCATGAACGGCATCAGGTAGGCGACCGCCTGCTTCATCACGCGCGCCGACTTCACGACCTGCGGCAGGAACATCTTGCCGTCGCCGAAGAGGTCGCCGACCACGTTCATGCCGGCCATCAGCGGCCCCTCGATGACGTCGAGCGGACGGGACGTGTTCTGGCGGGCGGCCTCGGTGTCGGCCTCGATGAACTCGGTGATGCCGTGCACCAGCGCGTGCGACAGCCGCTTCTCGACCGGCCATTCGCGCCAGGCGAGATCCTGCTCCTTGGTCTGCTTCTCCTTGCCGCGGAATTTCTCGGCAAGCGCCAGCAGCCGCTCGGAAGCGCCCGGATCGCGGTTGAGGATCACGTCCTCGCAGGTCTGGCGCAGCTCGGGGTCGATGTCGTCATAGACGATCATCTGCCCGGCATTGACGATGCCCATGTCCATGCCGGCATGGATGGCGTGATACAGGAACACCGAGTGCATCGCCTCGCGCACCGGCTCGTTGCCGCGGAACGAGAACGACAAATTGGAGACGCCGCCCGAGATGTGCGCGCCGGGCAGGTTCTGCCGGATCCAGCGCGTCGCCTCGATGAAGTCGACGCCGTAATTGTTGTGCTCCTCGAGCCCGGTCGCGATCGCGAAGATGTTCGGATCGAAGATGATGTCCTCGGGCGGGAAGTCGAGCCGGTTGACCAGAAGGTCGTAGGCGCGCTTGCAGATCTCGGTCTTGCGCGCGAACGTGTCGGCCTGACCGGTCTCGTCGAACGCCATCACCACCACGGCGGCGCCGTGACGCTTGGCGACGGTTGCCTCGTGCAGGAACTTCTCCTCGCCTTCCTTCATCGAGATCGAGTTCACGATCGGCTTGCCCTGGATGCATTTCAGGCCGGCCTCGATGACGTGGAATTTCGAGGAGTCGACCATCACGGGCACCCGCGCGATGTCGGGCTCGGCGGCGACGAGGTTGAGGAACGTCACCATCGCCGCTTCGGAATCGAGCAGGCCCTCGTCCATGTTGACGTCGATGACCTGGGCGCCGTTCTCGACCTGGTCGCGTGCGACCTGAAGCGCCGCGGTGTAGTCGCCCGCGGTGATCAGCTTGCGGAAGCGCGCCGAGCCGGTGACGTTGGTGCGTTCGCCGACGTTCACGAACGGAATAGCGTCGGTCAGCGTGAACGGCTCGAGGCCCGACAGCTTGAGACGCGGTTCGATCTCGGGCACGACGCGTGGCTTGTGCGGGGCGACGGCCCTGGCGATTGCGGCGATATGGTCGGGCGTGGTGCCGCAGCAGCCGCCGACGATGTTGACGAGGCCGGCGGCGGCGAATTCGCCGATCAGCCGCGCCATGTAGTCCGGCGTCTCGTCATACTGGCCGAACTCGTTGGGCAGGCCCGCGTTGGGGTAAGCACAGACCAGCGTGTCGGCGACACGGCCGATATCGGCGATGTGCGCGCGCAGATCTTCGGCACCGAGCGCGCAGTTGAAGCCGATCGTGATCGGTCTGGCGTGCCGCACCGAATGCCAGAACGCCTCCGGCAGCTGTCCGGAGAGCAGGCGACCGGACTTGTCGGTGATGGTGCCGGAAATCATCACGGGCACGTCAATGCCGCGCTCCTCGATGAGTTCGGCGATCGCATACAGCGCCGCCTTGGCGTTCAGCGTGTCGAAGATGGTCTCGACCAGCAGCAGGTCGGCGCCGCCGTCGAGCAGGCCCTTGGCCTGTTCGCCATAGGCCTTGCGCAGATCGTCGAAGGTCACCGCGCGATAGCCGGGATTGGAGACGTCGGGCGAGATCGAGGCGGTGCGATTGGTCGGGCCGAGCGCGCCGGCGACGAAGCGCGGCTTGCCGTCCTCCGCGCTCACCCGCTCCGCGGCCGCACGCGCCAGCCGCGCGCCCTGCAGGTTGAGCTCGTAGGCGAGGTCCGACATGTCGTAGTCGGCCTGCGCGATCGAGGTCGAGGAGAAGGTATTGGTCGCGACGATGTCGGCACCGGCACGCAGGTAGGCGGCGTGAATGTCCGTGATCGCCTCAGCCTGGGTCAGGATCAGGAGATCGTTGTTGCCCTTGATGTCGCGGTGGAAGTCCTTGAAGCGTTCGCCGCGGAAGGCGGCTTCGTCGAACTGCAAGCCCTGGATCATCGTGCCCATGGCGCCGTCGAGCACCAGGATGCGCTCGCGGGCAGCCGCGAGCAAAGCGTTACGCTTGGGGGAAACGGGAACGGACATCGATCGCTTTCTGGGTCAGGCAGCTTTTTGGGCACCGGTCGGCCGGATGCCGAGCAGGTGGCTGATCGCGAACACGAGGTCCGCGCGGTTCATGGTGTAGAAGTGGAAGGTGTCGACGCCGTGCTTGAACAGCTTCTGCACCTGTCCGGCGGCGACGGTGGCGGCGACCAGCTTGCGGGTCTCGGCGTCATTGTCGAGGCCCTCGAATTTCTCGGCGAGCCAGTCCGGCACGCTGGTGCCGGCGCGCGTCACGAAATTGCGGGCCTGCTTGAAATTGTGCATCGGCATGATGCCGGGCACGATCGGAATCTCGATACCGCGTGCGCGCACTCGGTCGACGTAGCGATGATACAGATCGTTGTCGAAGAACACCTGGGTGATCGCGCGCGTCGCGCCGGCGTCGACCTTGGCCTTCAGCGTGTCGATGTCGGCGTCGAAATCGGCGGCTTCCGGATGCTTCTCCGGATAGGCGGACACCGAGATCTCGATGTCGGCGTGACGCTTCTTGATGGCGGCGACCAGCTCGGCGGAGCTCTGGTAGCCGTCGGGATGGGTGAAGTAGGGCGTGCCGATGCCGCCGGGCGGATCGCCGCGCAGCGCCACGATGTGGCGGACACCGACCTCGTGATAGCGATCGACGATCTCGTCGATCTCGCCGCGCGAGGCGCTGACGCAGGTCAGATGTGCGGCCGGCAGCAGATCGGTCTCGCGGAGGATGCGGCTGATGGTGGAATGGGTGCGCTCGCGGGTCGAGCCGCCGGCGCCGTAGGTGACCGAGACGAAGTTCGGCGTGAGCGGCGCCAGGCGATTGATGGTCTCCCAGAGACTGCGCTCCATCTCCTCGGTCTTCGGCGGGAAGAACTCGAAGGAGATTTTCGGCGTTTTCGGCGCGCGCTGCCCGTTCGGCAGGGAGGAAATGGTCTCGGTCATGATACGCAAGGGCTCCGCAACTGGAGGGCAGACGTCCGGCCTGGATATGGAGGCCCTAAGATAGGCGAAACCGGTGGGCTGAAACAGCCCATCGTATATGGGAAATTGCCCATTGATGACGACGATATGCTCAAAATGAGCGATCGAGAACGAGTGGTGGGCTGCGCCTTCAATTGGCGAACAATGGAATTAATCAATTGAATCATATGAATAAAAACCTGATTCTGGAATCGGTTGGATGCCCGAATTGGCCGTGGGCAGGACCGCATGTCAACGAATCTTCGTATTTCGTCCCAAGAGCTGCGATGACCTGCGCCGACTTTCCGGTGCGGGCCTGGTCTGCGCGGCCGGCGTCTTTGTCGCCTCGTGGCGCCACATTAGGTTGTCGGCCATGATCCCGCTCTCCGTCCTCGACCTGTCCGTCGTCACGTCAGGCACCAAGCCGGCCGCTGCGCTCCGCAACAGCATCGATCTGGCGCGCCATGTCGATGGTCTCGGCTATGTCAGATACTGGCTCGCCGAGCACCACAACCTCGCCTCGGTCGCGAGCCCGGCGCCCGATCTGATGATCGGGCAGATCGCGGCGGTGACGCAGCATATCCGCGTCGGCTCCGGCGGCGTGATGCTGCCCAACCACGCGCCGCTGGTGGTCGCCGAGCGCTTCAAGATGCTGGAGGCGCTGTTTCCCGGCCGCATCGATCTTGGCCTCGGCCGTGCGCCCGGCACCGATGGCGCCACCGCTTACGCGCTGCGCAGCCGGCTCGATCGTCGCGAGGGCGACGATTTCCTCGAGCGGCTACATGAGTTGACGCTTTGGGAGACACGCGATTTCCCGGCGGGCCATCCCTATAACAATGTGGTGGCGATGCCGGATGATTCGCCGCTGCCGCCGATCTGGCTGCTCGGCTCGAGCGACTATTCCGCCGAGCTTGCCGCGCAGGTCGGGATGGGTTTTGCGTTCGCGCATCATTTTGCCACTCACGACGCAATTGCGGCGATGACGAATTATCGCGCGCATTTCAAGCCGTCGGGCTGGCGTGCGACGCCGCAGTCGATCCTCGCGGTCGCGGCCGTTGCGGCGGAGACCGACGCGGAAGCCGAGCGGCTTGCGCTATCGATGGATCTCAACCGGCTCCGCCGCGACCGCGGCCAGTATCTGCCGCTGCCGAGCGTCGAGGAGGCCGAGGCCTATCCCTACACCGACGCCGAGCGCGCCGCGATCGCGCGCAACCGCGCGCGACTTTTCGTCGGCAGCCCCGCAACCGTGATGACGAAGCTGGAGCCGCTGATCGCGGCGAGCCAGGCGGACGAGCTGATGGTGATCACCGCGGTCTACGATCACGCGGCGCGGAAGGAGTCGTACAGCCTGCTTGCCGAGGCGTTCGGGCTGCAGAGGGAGATTGCCACTTGATGCTGTCGTTCCGGGGCACGCGAAGCGTGAACCCGGAACCTCGAGATTCCGGGTTCGATGCTCCGCGTCGCCCCGGAACGACGTTCTTCAACCTCAATCCTGCGTTTCGCTGAAGGTCGCGCGGAACGGATGGCCGGGATAGACGCCGACGATGCGGAATTCGCGCGAGAAGAATTTCAATTCCTCCAGCGCGAAGGCGAGTCCACGGTCGTCAGGATGACCGTCGACATCGGCATAGAATTGCGTTGCAAAGAAATTGCCGTCGACCATGTAGCTTTCGAGCTTGGTCATGTTGACGCCGTTGGTCGCGAAGCCGCCCATCGCCTTGTAGAGCGCTGCAGGCAAATTGCGCACCCGGAAAACAAAACTGGTGACCAGCGGCCCCGAGCCCTGCGCAGCCCATTTGGCCTCGCGCGCCAGCACCACGAAGCGGGTCGTGTTGTGGGCCTCGTCCTCGATGTCCTCGGCCAGAATGTCGAGGCCATAGATATCGGCGGCGAGGCGCGAGGCGATCGCCGCCACGCTCTTGTCGCCGCGTTCGGAAATATCGCGGGCGCTGCCGGCGGTGTCGCCGGCGACGATCGGCCGGATGCCGAGCTTGCGGATGATGCGCCGGCACTGGCCGAGCGCATGGACGTGGCTCTCCACGCTCTTGATGTCGGCGAGCTTGGTGCCCTTGACCGCCATCAACTGGTGCCGGATCGGCAAGAACCATTCGCCGACGATGAACAGGCCCGAAGCGGGCAAGAGATGATGGATGTCGGCGACGCGGCCGGCGACCGAATTCTCGATCGGGATCATGCCGAGATCGGCCTCGCCCGAGGAAATCGCGGCCAGCGCGTCCTCGAAGGTCGGGCATGGCATCGGCTGGGCGTCGGGATAGGCCTCGACGATCGCGATATGGGAATTGGCGCCAGGCTCGCCCTGGAACGCGATTTTCAGCTTCTTGGTCATGGGTGGCCTTTTAGCAGCGGCTCAGGCTTTTGCCAGTATCCGCCGGGCGGTTTCGAGGTCGGCCGGGGTGTCGACGCCGCGGGGCACGGTGTCGACGATGGTGATGTCGATCCGCATCCCCGCCTCCAGCGCGCGCAGTTGCTCGAGCTTCTCCTGCTGCTCCAGCGGCGAGGGCGGCAGCCGCACGAACCGCTCCAGGGCGGCACGGCGGTAGGCATAGAGGCCGATATGGTGGTAGCGCGGTCCGTCGCCGTAGGGCGCGGAGGCGCGGGTGAAATAGAGCGCGCGCAAGCGGTTGGCACCGATGGGGGAGCCGACTGCCTTGACCACGCTGGGGGCCCGATCCTCCTCCTCGGTTTGGATGCGCGAGGCCAGGGTCGAAATGTCGACGGTGGGGTCGGTGAGCGGCGGCATCACGCTGCGGATCGTTTCAGGGGTGATGGTCGGGAAATCGCCTTGCAGATTGACCACGATCTCGGCGGCGCCGTCCGGGTCGAGGGTCGTCATCGCTTCATGGATCCGGTCCGAGCCGGAGGGATGGTCTGGACGGGTCATCACCACCTCGCCGCCCGCAGCCTTCACTGCGGCTGCGATCTCGGGCGAGTCGGTTGCGACCGCGACCCGGCCGATCCCGGCCGCCTCGGCCCGCCGCAGCACATGGATGATCATCGGCGCGCCCGCGATATCGAGCAGCGGTTTGCCGGGGAGGCGCGTGGCGGCCATGCGGGCCGGAATCAGCACCAAGGTACGGGGTTGGGTCATTCGTGTCGGGGCCCGTCCGGCTTGCGGAAATTGGCGGGGAGGAGGTTAAATTCGGCGCGTTTATACGGGTTGCCAGAGCGCGGGCAAACCGATATCTCAACCCTGCTTGGGGCGGTGCGATAAGGCCGATTCCCAGGTCTTTCCCCGCGGCCGTATTCCCGGCCTGAAGTCGACATTCAAGGCCCGGAGCCTGACCGAAATGGACTCCTTCGAACTCAACAAAATCCTCGGTGCGGTTCTCGGCACCTGCATCGTCGTCCTGGTGATGAGCTTTGCGGCCAGCGCGAAATTCGCGCCGAAGCTGCCGGAGAAGCCGGGTTTTGAGATCGCGGTAAAGGAAGAGTCCCATGGCGGTGGTGGCGAGGCCGCTGCGGCCGCCTCCGAGCCGATCGAGAAGCTGCTGCAGACCGCCTCCGCCGAGAAGGGCGCAGCCGCCGCCAAGAAGTGCCAGGCCTGCCATACCTTCGAGAAGGGCGGCCCCAACCGCGTCGGTCCGAACCTGTTCGGTATCGTCGGCGAGAAGAAGGGCGAGGGCCGTGGCTTCAATTTCTCGGCCGCGATGAAGGGCAAGGGCGGCGACTGGTCCTTCGATGACCTGAACAAGTTCCTGACCAACCCGAAGGGCTTCGTCCCCGGCACCGCGATGGGCTTCGCCGGCGTGCCGAGGGACAGCGAGCGCGCCGACATCATCGCCTATCTGAATTCGAACTCGGAGCACCCGGCTCCGCTCCCGACCGCTTCGAAGTAACGACTTGCTTCGCGCAAGCATGCGAATGAAACGGCCAGGCACTGCCTGGCCGTTTTCGCATGGGGAATCCGCTGTCGCGGGGTTGTTATCGGGACGTTTCGCCGCACCGATATTGTTCCCGGGCCAATATCATGAGGAAAAAGCAACGTAATTTGTCGAACCGTTGCCTTATATTGGGTCCCATGTAACCGGGGCCGCAAGCAGGAAGACCGAATTTGGCGATCACCCGACGACACCTCCTTCAAGGCAGCGCACTGGCGGCACTCGCGCCGGCGCTCGGACTGAACTCCGGCCTGTCGGCGATCACGCCGGCACTCGCCGACGATGCCCCCAACGGGCTGAAATGGCGCCACGGCCTCTCCACCTACGGCGAAATCAAGTACCCGGCCGACTTCAAGCGCTACGATTACGTCAAGCCGGACGCGCCGAAGGGCGGCGTGGTGCGGCTGTTCCAGCCCGGCACCTATGACAGCTTCAACCTGGTCGTTGCGGGATTGAAGGGCACGGTCGCCGCGGCGGTCACCCGCATTTACGACTCGCTGATGGAAGCCTCGCTCGACGAGCCCGATACCTATTACGGCGAGCTCGCCGAAGGCGCGGCTTTCCCCGACGATTTCTCCTACGTGATCTACCGCCTCCGTCCCGGGTCGCGCTGGCACGATGGCAAGCCGGTCACGCCTGAAGACGTGATCTTCTCCTTCGAGGCGCTGAAGGCGAACAGCCCGATGTTCAGCGCTTACTACCGGCATATCGCAAAGGCCGAGAAGATCGGCGATCGCGACGTCAAGTTCACCTTCGACAGCCCGGGCAACCGCGAGCTGCCGATGATCACCGGTCAGCTCGTCATCCTGCCCAAGCATTGGTGGGAGGGCACCGACGCGCAGGGCAAGAAGCGTGACATCAGCGCGAGCACGCTGGAGCCGCCGCTTGGGTCCGGCCCCTACAAGATCAAGGAATTCGTCGCCGGACGATCGGTCGTGCTCGAGCGCGTCAAGGATTACTGGGGCAAGGACATTCCGATTGCGATCGGGCAGAATAATTTCGATGAGCTGCGCTACGAGTATTTCCGCGACGACACCGTCGCGCGCGAGGCGTTGAAGGCCGACCAGTTCGATTGGTACAACGAACGCAGCGCCAAGGAATGGGCGTCGGCCTACGACGTTCCGCCGGTGCGCGAGAACCGGCTGCTCAAGGAGCTCTTCACCGTCCGCAATCAAGGCCGGATGCAGGGCTGGGTGTTCAACCTGAGGCGTCCGAAATTCGCGGACCCCAGGCTGCGCCGCGCCTTCAACTACGCGTTCGATTTCGAAGAGATGAACCGCGTGCTCTCGACCGGGGAGTACCATCGCGATTCAAGCTATTTCGACGGCATCCCCGATCTGATGGCGACCGGCCTGCCGGAAGGCAAGGAGCTCGAGCTCCTGGAGACGCTGCGTGACAAGGTGCCGCCGGAAGTCTTCACGACGCCCTACACGAACCCGGTCGGCGGCACACCGGAGAACGTCCGCGCCAATCTGCGCGAGGCGACGCGGCTGCTGAAGGAAGCCGGCTTCGAGATCCGCGATCGCAAGCTGGTCGATTCCTCGGGCCAGCCGTTTACGGTCGAGATCCTCGGCAACAGCGGCGATTCCGGCATGGAGCGGATCACGCTGTTCTACAAGCCGAGCCTGGAGCGCCTCGGCATCACCGTCAATCTGCGCGCCGTCGACACCGTGCAGTATCAGAACCGGGTACGCGATTTCGATTTCGAGATGGTCACCCAGGTGTGGGGCCAGTCGATCTCGCCCGGCAACGAACAGCGCGACAATTTCGGCTCGCAGGCCGCCGACCGGGCGGGCTCGAACAATCTTCCCGGCATCAAGAATCCGGCCGTCGATGCCATCATCGAGCGCATCATCTTCGCCAACAGCCGCGCCGATCAGATCGCCGCCGCCAAGGCGCTGGACCGGGTTCTACTCTGGAACTTCTATTGCGTTCCACACTTCAACTACGACAAGCAGCGCTATATCTACTGGGATCGCTTCAGCCATCCCGATCCGCTGCCGAAATACGCGGTTTCAGGTTTCCCAAATCTTTGGTGGTACGACGCCGACAAGGCAGCCAAGCTCAAGCGTTCATAAGCTCAAGGATCCGCGCATGGCGCTATTCTCCCGTCGGCACGCACTCGGTCTCGGCATCGGCGCGTTGAGTGCTGCAGGCCTGCGGACTGCACCGGCAGTGGCCGACAACGGAGCCGAAATGCACGGCATGTCGGTGTTCGGCGACCTGAAATATCCCGCGGATTTCCAGATCTTCGACTACGTCGATCCGAAAGCGCCGAAGGGCGGCGCCTTCTCGGTGATTCCGTGGGTGCGCGCCTACAACCAGTCCTACTATACCTTCAACTCGCTGAACGCCTATGTCCTGAAGGGCGAGGGCGCGCAGGGCATGGACATGACGTTCGCGGCGCTGATGTCGCGCGCCAACGACGAGCCCGACGCGATGTACGGCTTTGCCGCGAAGTCGGTGCAGATCTCGCCCGGCAAGCTGACCTACCGCTTCACCATGCGCCCCGAAGCGCGCTTCCATGACGGCTCGAAGCTGACCGCGCAGGACGTCGCCTTCTCGCTCAATACGCTGAAGGAAAAGGGCCACCCGCTGATCCAGGTGCAGCTCCGCGACTTCGTCAAGGCCGAGGCGCCCGACGACGCGACTGTGGTGGTGACCTTCGCAGCGGGCCGCGCGCGCGACGTGCCGCTCTATGTCGCGAGCCTGCCGATCTTCTCCAAGGCCTACTACGCGACGCGCTCGTTCGAGGAATCGACGCTCGATGCGCCGCTCGGCTCGGGGCCGTACAAGGTGGGCCGATTCGAGGTCAATCGCTACGTCGAATACGATCGCGTCAAGGACTGGTGGGGCGCCGATCTTCCGGTCAATCGCGGCAGCTACAATTTCGACACCGTGCGCTACGAATTCTATCGCGACCGTGACGTGGCATTCGAGGGCTTTACCTCGAAGAGCTATCTGTTCCGCGAGGAGTTCACTGCGCGGGTCTGGGCGACACGCTACGATTTCCCTGCGGTGAAGGACGGCCGAGTCAAGCGCGAGACGCTGCCCGACGACACGCCGTCCGGTGCGCAGGGCTGGTTCATCAACATGCGCCGCGACAAGTTCAAGGATCCGCGCGTGCGCGAGGCGCTGATCTGCGCCTTCGACTTCGAGTGGACCAACAAGACCATCATGTACGATGCCTATGCGCGCACCGTGTCACCATTCCAGAACTCGGACATGGTGGCGGAAGGGCCTCCCTCACCGGAGGAGCTTGCGTTGCTCGAGCCGTTCCGCGGCCAGGTGCCCGACGAGGTGTTCGGGTTGCCGTTCGTGCCGCCGATGTCGGACGGCTCCGGTCAGGACCGCGCGCTGCTGCGCAAGGCGGTGCAGCTGCTCAACGAGGCCGGCTGCGTGGTCAAGGACGGCAAGCGCGTGCTGCCGAACGGCCCGCCCATTACCATCGAATTCCTCAACGACGAGCCCTCGCTGCAACCGCACCACGGACCTTACATCAAGAATCTCGGCACGCTCGGCATCGATGCGACATTCCGCCTGGTCGACGCGGTGCAGTACCGCGCCCGGGTGGAAGACTTCGATTTCGACATGACCATGCAGCGCTTCAGCTTCTCGGCGACGCCCGGCGACAGCATGCGGCCGTTCTTCTCCTCGGAGGCTGCGAAGACCAAGGGCTCCTACAATCTCGCAGGCATATCCAATCCCGCGATCGACGTGTTGATCGAGAAGATCATCAGCGCGAACAGCCGCCATGAGCTGACGATCGCGTGCCGCGCCTTCGACCGGGTGTTTCGCGCCGGCCGTTACTGGGTGCCGCAATGGTACCGCAACACGCATCCGATCGCCTATTGGGATCAGTTCGGACACACCGAGAAGCTGGCAAAATATACCCAGGGCGTCGGTGCGCCGGAGAATTGGTGGTACGATGCCGCCAAGGCCGCGAAGCTCGAGCAGGCGAAGTAGCCGATGAGCGCCTATATCGCCCGACGTATCTTTCTGATGCTGCCGACGCTGCTCGGCATCCTGTTCGTCTCCTTCGTGGTCGTGCAGTTTGCTCCCGGCGGTCCGGTCGAGCGTGTCATCGCGCAGATCAACGGCGCCGACACCGGCGGCACCTCGCGCGTCTCGGGTGGCGGCGGCGATTTCGGCGCGCAG
>NZ_JACMYP010000047.1 GCF_020889705.1 Bradyrhizobium altum
GCCGTTCCATACATGACCGTAGCAGCGCGTGGAGGTCACTATCTACCAAGCGCCGGGCCGAATTTGTAATTGACCCGTGCCGTGATGAGATCGACATCCTGGTGGACGCGATCACCGCCAACGGCTGTTGGGAAGGTTACGTTGCTGCCCTGCATGAACAAATGGTCATACTCGACACCAGCTGACCAGCTCGGCGTGAGGCTGACTTCGATACCGGCGCCGAGCCCGCCACCCCAACGCACATCGTTGGTTCTGGCAATTTCAGTCCCAGTAGCCACTGAGTTGATGTGATAGGTGTTGCTGGTCACCGCAGCACCGCCCTTGGCGTAGAGCAGCACGGCATTGAACGCGTAGCCGACATGGCCGGTCAGCAAGCCGAACGCACCTGTCTTGGTGCCAATGATGCCTGCCGGGAAGGCGGTGCTGACATTGGAGCCGCTGAAGTCGGCCCAGTTGCCCTGACCTTCAATGCCGTAGATCGTGTTGAAGATCTGCCAACGATAGCCGATCTGGCCGCCGACGGTGCCCCCAGTCGAATTATGGCAGCCCTCGGAAGTGATGCCATTGAAATCCCGCCAATTGTGGCTGGATCTCCAGCCACCATTGATACCGATGTAGTAACCGGTCCAGTCGTTGATTGTAGCTACGATCTGCGGCGGGGGAGCCTTGATGTTGACGGGCTGTGCGGCGAAGTCCGCGCCAGATGCCGGAGCGGCCGCAGTGAGTGCGCAGATGCTTGCGGTCAGAATCAGCAAATTCTTTATTTCGAGTATCCTTCCTTTCGATGCCCCCCGGCGCGATGCGTCTTAACAAGATCATCGCGAATTGCTGTAAATGCAGCACCACATTGTTTCAAAAGAAATGAGTTGAATCGAACGCTGCGTCAGATGTGGAGCGTGCAACCATCGCAATGCATAGCCCGACCAAGATGCTCTGATCTGGGAGGCACATGCAGTGAGCGAAGGAAATTCCGGACCAAGCAATACTGAATGAACTGAAAGCCATGGATCGCCCCAGCGTCTCCTTCCAGAAAGCGACCCGCTGATGACGGCCTACGATGCGACCGAGCCGTCTGACGTGCTTAATTCTCACGTCACCCAACTCCGAAGCGCAAGCCGTGCACGGCTTGCCAGCGCACGATCGCTGTTCAGCGATTTTCGCCAAATCTAGGGAGTGCTGCCCCTGAACGACCAACTCGTCTTGCCGCCGGCTGTCCCGCCACCGTCTACGATCGTGGATCTAGCTGGCTGGTCTCGTAGCGTCAGGAGCTTTGCATCGGCAACGTCAGTCGAGACGCGGTGCAGCGCAGCAGAATAGTTGTAAAGGAAGAGTTCGACCGCGATATATCGAGGTTGCTCACATGCGGTCGTAACGCAGCCGAACGTTCCTGCAGTGGAGTGTGAGCAACTTTACTGTTTAAGTCGAGGGCGCCAGTTCTGCGCGCAAGTTGCGTATCGCCTCGTTCGCCAGATGCAAGGCATTCCGTTCGCCGTTCCTTATCGAGCACTGCAGGGAAGCTCGCAAGCGAGTATGAAGCACTGTCTTGTGATTGTGCGCCAGGAGCGGATCCTTCTCGACAAAGCGCCACGCCTTATCAAATGCGGCTACGAGAACCTCCGGCGTCTGCACTTGCTCGGATGAAATTTGATCCATCTCAAACTCCAATCGATATCCTGAACACAAAGAAGTAACTTGTTCAAAGCAGCGAGCGCCTGTGATCTATCCAGCAGGCAAGAGATCGGATCCTCAGGCGCGCTCGCGTGTCGAGCTGATCTCGGCGCTGAAATGGAATTTATATAGATGCTTGTTGAAGCGCGGATGACCGAATGGGGTGGCCCACCTCAATTCCAATGATTTTGAAATCATTTGAAGGCGAGCATGCGTTGCTCTGCCGATTGCCCCCATTTGCCTGCTGTCGGCGGTGGCTCTTCCAAGAAATCGGAAGATCGGTCCGGAGGGGATGTCTCGGGTTCTGTTGAATTTCTGAAGAGGTCGGCGTTGCCCACCTTGAGCCGGTAGGCTCGGGGTGCTGATTCCACAAAGGAGAGCAACGCCATGACGAGAGGCGTAGCGGCCAGCATCCTCGAAGGCCTCGACGAAATCCAGACTGTCGTCCGGTTGAAGCTGCCGAAGGAGCTTCGTCGATCGCTCGCCTGTACCAACATCGCCGAGAGCGTGATGGGCACCATTCGCCGCGTCACGCGCAACGTCAAACGCTGGCGGGATGCCGATATGGCCTTACGAATGGGTCGCGGCCGGCATGATCGAGGCCAACAACGGCTTCCGGCGATTGAAGACGCATAAGCAATTGTCGGTTCTGCGTGCGACCCTTCAAGCTCACCACGATCGCATGACGATCAAGCCCGTTGCCCACGTCACGAGGGCCGCGTAACATTCATTCCGGCAACGTCGGCCCGACGTAGTTCAACACCGATCGGGACATCCCCGGTCCGGACTAATCGACGCTACAGTCGTACCTGAGGAAAGTCGTTCACCACATTCGCAACCTCGAGCTAAGAAGCGGTCGAACCCAAGTACTGTCCGTTTTGTACGATGTCATATTCTAAGTGCGTGACGCAATCAGGACAGTGTTTGTTTGCTTTCTGACATATGTCGGCGGCGTGACCGTCGTCCCGTTGTTCGACCCGTGCGCATGACCCCGTGGTGTGACGTTTGCTTCTAGTGGGATGCAGTAGAGAAGCGGTGACGAGGTGCAAGGCAATTGTGATGATCTGGTTCGTGTCGTCCTGCAAGAAGCCATGGAGTGTAGTTCGTGGGGTAAGGGTCAATGCCGCCGGAACACGAGCGCCGAACCATTGAGCCCAACGTCAAACACTAGACCGGACGACGAGAAGGCCTTGCCTGTACTTCGGCACATGCGTTGCGTTCATTCGCCATCGCCCGTGCGGTTGGCTGCGGCATATAAAATATTACAGCTATGAAGTACCTGATACGGGAAAAGCCTAGCTGAGATCGAGGTGCAATCGTGTCCTCGCCCATGCAAGATCGCCTAGTGCGACAGCATCCGTTCGAATCCGACGTATTGACGGCCGCAGACGGACAAGGTCGGGTGGGGGCGACGCGCTCCGCGAGACGATAAGCAAATCCAATCTGAGGCTTGTTGCGGTGCTGGGTATGTTAAACCGCAGCACGCCATTGCCCCAGCTATGAATGGGTTCTGAGCGCGCCGTCAACCGACGGATAACTCGAAATAGAATCTTACTCCGCTGCACGCGACAGAATTAGCGTGGCGATCTTCATCTGGTTGGCAGGAGTGCGCAGAGCCTCAGGTAGGGCCGCCACTGCTTGATCGAAAAGGCGTCCTAAAACCTGAAGGTCTTCTGGATGATAGACACCGCGGTCTTGGGACATTCGCACTGTTTTCCCGTCGCCAGTGCGGCCACTGGTCCTCGCATCTCCGCGCTGACTGAGCGCTAGCTCCGCATTTATCATTTCGTTTGTGAGTGCATTAAGCAGTCGGATCGCTTCGAGCTCGTTGCCTTTTTCGCTGACGAGGGCGGCAACGATGTCCAGCTGCAGGTCGATGCGGTGGGTCAGGTCCTGTATATGTGAATTGCAAGGGTCAAGTTTCACGGGTTTCTCCAGAGTAATCAAAAGCAGGGTAGGCTGAGTAAAGAGGTGCCTCGTTTGTTCCGTTCGAGGGGCTGCAGGCGCGTGGCTAGAACAAATTGCGGCTGCAGAAAGCTGTGCAAGCGTACGGTCAGTCGAGAGCGGCGCATAGAATGAGATGACCACGGTGCAAGCTTGCAGGCAGCAGATGAGGACGGCCGGCGCCGAGCAGCACTGAGCGCGCAAGCGCAGTGAAAATCCCCGGCTGCGATGACATAGGGGAGCGCGCGGTGATACGGCGCAGCCGGTCTGGTCACGCAAGTCGACAGCAGTACCTCGTGGCCGGAGAAAATGTGTCTTGCAATGGAGTTGTCAGATAGCTGACAGCCTTGTATCGCCTGCAGGCCGTCACAGCCCCAGCTTGATGGCGCGGGCAGGCTGTTCAGGGCGACAAGTCCGGTTTGCCTTGGCTTTGCGCGCAGTTTACCTGTCCGAATTCTAGCCGGCGCACGCATGGATCCCATCCTATAAGAGTACGTGAGAGCCAATCTCCTGGGACGCCTTTAGCAGGATGACAAATAGGTCGGCGACCAAGCGGTAGATTGCGCGTGAGGCGTTGAGATTCTGCATCCAATTATAGGCGGCACGTGCTGCGATTTGCAGGATGGAGGAGTGTCATTTGGGATGCGGATACGGGGGGCTCGAGTTGCCCTGCAACGATGCTCAAAGCAAAAAGGGTTCATTGTCACACGTGGTTCGCGGAGTGTGCTTTCCGGAAATCGGCGACTGACTATGGGATATTTGGTTGAAGCCGGTAAAATCGAAAGTTTTGATGGGACGCATCCAACTCGCGGATAGGGCGTGCGACCGTGGACGACCCGTTCTCGGTGACGCACGATGCCAACCGCAAGTGAATAGAGCTCGCGCGTCATGCCGCCGGTCTCCAAATCAGTTCACATCACCGCCGACGACATCGGCCAAGAGGCCGCCATGATGGTGATCCAATCCTCATCGGTCTGTGGTCCTCCCGCTGAATAAGGCAGGAGGCCCTGAATACGCACGTTCGGCCGGACGACCGATCATAGATGGAGGTCGTGATGCGCAGCTCCTCTGAGGCGCTAACATCGGATATTCACTATCAGCCAAAGCTAGCGATGATTTCGGATCTGATTGCAGTTGCGGTGTATAGAGAAGCTTCCAGCGGAAGGTTCCCGAATGCAAGCTGGCAAAGTAGATAGTTGGCACCTGCTTCCTCCATCTGGTTAAGAAGGAGCCGTCGGACGGAAGCTGGCGTTCCGACGACGCATAATTCGCTCTCGAGCGCTGCATCGAAGGTCAGCGGCAGGGTAGGTGGTGTCGGAATGGCGTTCAGCTCGTAAACGAATCTAAAGCTTTCGAGCCATCGCTGATAAGCGGTTTCCGCTGCTACATGGGCGTCTCGGTCAGACTGCGCAATCACGATCATGCGGAGCAAACCAAGAAACGGCTCCCGATCGTCCGCGGTTGTAATGCGCGCTCGATGGGCGCGGAACGCATTCATAATGTTTCGGACAGCAGAGGAGCGGCCTAGGCAGGCCAGATTTGCGCCATTTGCAGCGGCCCACTCCGCCGACTCGGCCCGATTGCTCGTGATCCAGGTGGGGGGATATGGATGCTGATGAGGCCTCATGGTCAAAGGTATCTCGCTCAGCTCAAAGAATCGGCCGTGGTAGGATAGCATATGCCCCTTTAGCGCGGCATTTAGGATTTCGCTGGCCTCCTCATAACGCTCTGGCGCCGCGTCCGCGCTGATGCCGAAATAGCCCCATTCGGTCGGCAGCGAACCGCGTCCGATACCGAGCTCGAGCCTGCCGCCGCTCAATTGGTCAAGCATGCAGATCTCTTCGAATGCGCGCAAAGGATGATAGAGGTTGAGCAACAGGACTAGCGGACCAACGCGCAGTCTCCGGGTGCGCTGCGCGACGCTTGATAAAAACAGGTTCGGCGACGGTCCTCTACCATGTGGTGTGCAATGGTGCTCGGCCAGGTGATACGCGTAAAAGCCCAGAGAATCGCACACCTCCGCCAGCTTGAGACGATCTTCGTATTGTCGTGCGACATCGCGGCCGTCGTCGTCCAAATGGTCGAAAATGCCGCACGTTAGTCTTGAAGGAAGGCCACTTTTCACTTGATCATCTCCGCTTGTGGAACTGGAGTCCTGGTTGTCAATGCCGCCGTGCTCAAAGGCGGCTGGCTCGCTGTTTGACCGCTTTTGATCTTCTCGTCAGGGTGCGGTGCCCTGAGCTGCACGATGTGATTGGGTCATGAGGATCTACGGATGGAGGTCCCGACCACTACTTTGGCAGGAGTTCGCGAAGCGCCGCCACACCGAGCATGTGCTCGACCAGAAGCATCTTTAGCTTCGCGTTCTCCTCTTCCAGGGCCTTCAATTGCTTGGCCGCAGAAATGTCCATGCCGTCAAATGTGGCTTTCCAATTGTAGATCGCTGCTTCGGATGTCCTGTGCCTGCGAGCTAGGTCGGCTGCTTTCGCGCCAGCCTCGTGCTCCTTCAATATCGCGATAATTTGCTCCTCCGTGAATCTTGATCGCCTCATCTGTCCGCCCTTCTTGGGGCTGGACTTGCACTCCAGCTGGAGGAAATGCCCAATGAGAGGTCATCTGCCGCGCGCCGGCGCGAACGCTGGGTCGGAAGGTGGTCCAGAAGGATCGAGCTCAGCGAAGTCTGCTGCAACTTCCGGCCTTTCAAGCCTGACAGGCCGAAGGTTGTCCTAGAAGGCAAAACTGCGCGCAAAGATGCGGACGCCGATGGCATGGCTCACCACATTGACGTTGAAAATGTTCTGGATCGTGCGAATCGCCCCGATTTGCACGTCGCTGCGGCCGGCTTGGTGGCGGCTCCGCCCAAGGCAGAGGCGTCCCCTGTACATCGGCGTTGCTGTGTGATCGCAGCAACAAACCTCCCATTAAGTCGGCGGGCAGCGGGTTCTCATTGATGACAAGGTTGACGCAAGCCGCGTGGAGAGCGGTTCGGCTGGAGCGCCGATTGGTCGTTTTGTCGTGTGCAGTTCGCGGTGTTTTGCACGGTGCGGGACCGACCATAAGTTGCAGCACGCAACTGCATTTATCAGCATGCGTTCTTGATGGGGTAGATTGTCGCTGTAAATTGAGTTTCATGGCTACGTTGTGGGAAAGAACCGCCAGCACTTCGGTGACATCGCCGAGCCCGCTGCAGACTGCATGGCGAGCTTACTTGAGGAAGAGCCGGTGAACCAAAGCGGGCAACCATCGAGCTGATCAAATCAGGCTTGGCAAGGTCGAGTAGCAACACTGAGGGTGGCACGGGTACTATTTATCTATCATCGGACGTAACTCATTACCGAGCGGATCGACATCAGACAGCTCTGCGAGCGCTACAGCGAACACAAAAAAGGCTCCGAAAGCCGTGAGTATTAGAGTGCACGCGAGTATCGCTGCACCAAGATCGTGAGGGTGTCTCATCATCTGTGTCACCGGTTGAATTGCGGCAAGCGACGCGTCGCCCCGATCAGTTCTCCTCGACGGCTTCGACATGCCTGTCGCGCCAGCGGTAAACGAGAAAACCAGGAGCCGCGTTGTCTCCCTTGGAATCGAACAAGACCGGGCCGATCACTGCATCGATCGGCCGCGAACGAAGTGCGTCGGCGACTCGCGGAGCGTCGAAAGAGCCGGCCCGCTTCACCGCCTCTGCCCATGCTTGGACGGCTGCATAGGCGTAAAGCATGTAGCCTTCGGCGGACACGTTGGCGGCGTTGAGTCTGCCCGCAATGCCGGCCGTGTTGGCATTCTTGGCGGGGTCGGGCATGAAGGCGAACAACGTGCCATTTCCGGCACTGCTGGTAATGGCCCAAAATTCAGAGGTCATGAGCGGATCGTTCGCCATGATGATGAGGCCGGCACCTGCCACTTGTGTCTGGCGTACGATCAGTCCAATTTCAGTATGATATCCGCCGATATAGGCGACCCGCACCGCCTCCTTCTTCATCCTTGAGACCAGCGCCGCATAGTCCTTTTCGCCGGCCACATAGCTTTGTCGAATGACGTTCTCACCGGATCTCTGAAGCTGTCCTGCAACCACATCAGCAATGCCCTTACCCGCCGTGCTCTTGTCATCAAGCACTGCGATCGCCTCGTTATGGTGGTTTCCGTGAATGTACTCAGCTGCAACGAGACCCTGTTGGTCGTCGCGGCCGCAGATCCGAAACACCGTCTCAAGGCCTCGTTCTGTCAGCTGAGGGGTTGTCGAACCAGGTGATATTTGAATGATGCCGGCTTCGTCGTAGACGTCGGAGGCCGGGATGGACGAAGAAGAACAAAAATTGCCAACGACCAGCCGCACGCGCTCTGTTGTGAGCTTATTCGCAACTGCGACGGCGTGCTTGGGATCGTAGGCGTCGTCAACGACAGTCAATATCAGCTTTGTATCGGGAAGTAGGCCCGACGCGTTCAAGGTCTCGACGGCGGTAGCCGCTCCATCGCGCATTTGCGCGACAAACGGAGCGCTGCTTCCGCTCAAGGGACCGGCCAGGGCAATATTGACGTCGGAGGCGCGCGCAGTCGAGGCGAGGGCGCAGAAGAGCAGTGCTGCACTTGCAGCTAAAGCGTAACGCCTATCCAACATTGTAGAGCTCCAATGCTCACCTGAAGTGAACCGCTAGAGGCCGCGGCCCGACTTACTTCCCGATATCGATGCGGTTGTTGCTGCCAAGCGAAGCTCATGCGCGTCAGCTCGGCCGCACCGCTGCCACGGTAGAGCCTACAATTTGACGTTACGTGCGGTTCAAGCCCCTTTTTGAGGAAACATCTGACCATGGCGTCGACGGGAGGATCGACGAGGCCAGGCGGAAAGATCGGTCCGGTTGAGCCGCACACTCAGCCGCCGCGCATCAGAGCCAGTGTCCCGAGGCGTTATCGGTTCTCCTCTAGATGACCAAGACCGACGGACAATCCTGCGCGCGTCCCTGCTTCAGGCCATCAGTACGGCTGATCCTCCAACCCGGCAAGGGCGAGATCGAGATACTGCATGAGACTGGGATCCCAACCAGCCAGACTGCGGGGGGCACTTAAGCGCGCAAGGACCTTCAGGATCGTCGAAACGCGCGAATCAGCTCCGGCGATTTCGCTGATCAGCATCCGCGCCGCAACCGCGACAGCCTTTGCTCGCTCACCGCAGGGGTGTTCGCCTCTATCCATACAATCGCGCAGTTCGTCGCGGATCCGCCGCCACCGCTCCTCGCGCTCTGCAGCCAACTTGCATGTGCATCGGGACGTCCGACGGCGCGTCTCGACCCGAGACATGGCATCCAAGGTGGCGGGCAGCTCATCTACACTTACCTGGCTTTCACGATCTGTCGTCATGTCGCGTAAGCGATCTCGCAACAGGGTTGTTCGAGCGACTTGAAGTTCTATCCGCTCCAAATGTTTGCGCAGTAGGTCAATCAGTGAAGTCTTGCCCTCCATCGCTTTGCCGATCTCTAAAAGGGAAAAGCCAAGCTCACGTAGCGCTCGAATCTGATGAACCCGTTGAACGCTTTCACGATCGTACATCCGGTGACCGCCGTCTGTACGTTCTGACGCGGCTAAGAGCCCCGTGTGTTCATAATGATGCAGCGCGCGCACCGTTACTCCGGTCGCCTCTGCAAGTTCGCCAATGCGCCATCGACGCCTTCGTGGTGTAGCTCTGCTCATGTTGTTCAATTTCAAAGCCTACAACCTGACGTCACGTATGATTCAAGCTATTTCAAAGCTCTAGCCGGATCGTCTTCCATTCCAGCGTAAGAGATGGTGACTATCCTTAGAATGGCTGGCGATCAACCCTGTGGGGAGATGGTGGTCAACAAGTTCATCAGGCTTGCCAGCCCGGACGCGCCGATCTCTGTACGTTCCAAGATGAGTTTGGCGACCGCCGTTCGATTTTCAGGCGTTCGCATCGATGGCGGTAACGCTGTGATTGCACCATCAAAGAGGTTTCCCAAGATCGAGAGTTCTTCCGGATCGAACACGCCGCTGTACTGTTTCAACGTTCGGCTCCTTGTTTGCCATTGCGTCAAGGCGGCGCACGTCGTCAAGACGTTTGGCCGCCGTAGGGCCAAAAGAAGTCAGACCGGCGGCGCAGAGCGATGAAGACGCGGATCGCTTTAAGGTGATGCGACAAGGCAACACAGTTGCGCGGTGTTTTGCAAATTTCACGAGCGATTCCGGTCATCTGCGTAATCTATCGGCGTGCCGGCTGTGCGTCATGTCGCGCCCGGCGAAGCGCATCGGCTGCGCGCATTAGGAGCACCTACTGGTTTTGAGAGTGGACGGCTAGCAGCTTCGAGCTCATCTTAGTTATGAGGCTGCTACGCAAGGCAGCCTCGGAACGTGAGGGCGTGGCTTGAGCGAGGCGTTGAGCATGTGGTGCTTCGTCTCTGATGCGCGGCCATCAAAAAAACAGGCGGCTTGAGCCGCCGCCCGCACGTCGGGGATATCAATGTGCGAGTCTCGCGACAGCCTCATGATGGCCGCCGGGCAGTGAAACTGCGGGACGCTCATGAGCAAAGAATGAGTTTCAGGGGAAGTGGAATTGCGGCTGTCGAGACATGTAGCCGGATGCAAGCTTCGCCCATTTTGCAAGAGTCTTACGACAGCCGGGAGGTAGCTCTCGCCAAGCGTCCTTCAGTATCCGCTTGTTCCGAAGCGCAGATCATGGAGCGCTCGTCTGGCGCAGATGTCATGCGGGGCGCCTCCTGCAATAATATCTCTCGCACCCAGATGCTTTCCGGATCGCTGTTGTGAAGGACGGGCCATAGGACCGCTTCGATAAAGGTGGGGAACGGCTGCGCAAGCTCGGCAATCCGGAGGGGCACCGTCCTTTCGAAATGCTTAACGAGCCTTAATGGTATGGCCCCGATGCGTCTCGTGCCCACCCGCATCGGCGGGATCATGCCGTAGCTCTGCACGAGAACGTCGGTGCGTCGGTTGAGGCCGCGATCGGGCAAAAGCACTCCTCGATGGGAGGGTTGCGCGCAACTCCGACCTTAACCGCGACGTGGCCCATTGACATATATCGATGTAAGCCGTCGCCGTAGCTGATCGTTCGTACCGCAGCCTACACACAAGCCTCTCCTCGAACAAGGCTGTACGCGGGTGCACGCTGGACATGAATAGTTCCGGGAGGATAACAAAATTAACCTCGCCGCGCCGGACTAGCTCATCGTGCTCATCGGCGAGCGTCACCAGTTCGAAGCTGACGGCGGGTGCGTCGCGCGCGACACGCTCTACGACATGTCGGAAGAATACGACCGCTTTGGAGCCGGAAAGGCCGATCCTGAATCGCCGAGTCGATTGCGCGGGGTCGAACGCGTCTCGGGCGATAATGGAGAGTTGGATGTGCATCAGAGCCTCGCGAACGGGGGCGCCAGTCCCTCCGTGCGTGAGGTCGGGACAAGTTCCCGGCCTCTCATTGCAAACAGCTCATCACGGAAATAGGAGCGCAGCCGGACAACGGCTGTGCTCATGGCCGGCTGACTGAGGTTAATCTTGCGTGCTGCTGCGGTAAGGCTGCGCTCAGTCATTAGAAGCATCGAGGGCGACGAGATAGAGTCCATGCCCTAGAAACGCATGTCTTATTTATCCGACGCGATCGTCTTTACAGTTCGCACAATGAGTGGCAACGGTCCAGGGCCATTGGCAGACCAGCCAAAGTGACTATCGCGCCGTAGCCATGAGTTCGCTCGATGCGCCCATCGACGTCCGCCAGCCCAGCGTTAGGCTGGAGGCAAAACTCCAACCTGACGCAGTGTCAGATTCAAGCGTTTAATTTAATTGGCGGGGTCTCGCGAACTGGGCCTGCAAGCGCCTCCGCGCCGGGCGTCGGGACGAGCTCGCGACTGTCATCGTAAACAATTCATCGCGAAAGCAACTGCGCAGCCGCGCGACCGCGGCGCTCATGGCGGGCTGGCTCAGGTCAATTTTCGCGCCGTCGCTGTGAGGTTGCGTTCCGTCATCAGAGCATCGAGCGCAACGAGAAGGACTAGATCAGGTCCCCTGAACCGCATGCTGTGAGTCTATCCATTGTGTGGATGGGTTCTATAGAAACAATCGATTTTACCAAATTGTGGAATGTTGGATAGCAAACATCAGTTTGGAAAATGAATTGGGCATACGACGATGGCTGCTGGTCCTACGCGGGCTCCGATAAAAACTCCTGAACGTGCGAGGATCTGCCGAAACGGTGTGGGATGTGGGTATCGCTGCCCCACGCCAGTTGCGTCGCGTCCTCTCGATGCGACGAGCACGCGATGCGACGCTAGGCAGGTCCCGATAAACCTTCGTATGTCTGTTCCATCCCTTTTCATATTGCCGGTTTACCCGCGTACACTTGAGGGTGTGCTCGGCCTCACCTTACTGTCGCGGCCAAGCGGCGTGCTCAGATTGCGGATGCTAAATATTCGGCGGCTCGCCAAAAGGCGAGCCTGTCCATCGCAACTCAAGGCGTGTCGAAGATGCATAGCACCGAAGTTGATCGGTGCCAGTCGGGTGCGCCCTTGATGAGCTCTCACGCATCGATGGCGAGCCCTCCGATGCGGCAGCGCCGATCGTGATCTTGGACGAGGCGGAGCCTCTCCATGGTGCAGATAGGCGCTTGGGAATCCATTCCGAGTCGGTCTGCTCTCGCGCGGTCTGCGAGGAAAGCCGAGCGCGGATGCCGCATGCCAGCGCATTTCAGATTGATCACCGGTTCGGCAAATAGCGAGTTGCTTACGTGACCATCTCCGCTCTCACCCCCACTTGCGCAGGGAAGTCCGCCATGAACATTGCGTCTGCGGAAGGGCCCTCCGCGCGCACTCAAGTCCAGTGGAGCCTTCGCTGGGAAAACGAGCTGCAGCTCGCCGATCATGCCGACCTTGCCGACTTCTTCCGTAAGAGCTACGGGCCGACCGGCGCGCTCAATGCACAGCCATTCGAAGATAATCGAAGTTGGCCCGGTGCAAGGCCTGAAGTCCGCATAATCGGTGACGACGCGCGCGGTGTCGCTGCTCTGATCGGTCCACTACGCCGCTTGATCAAGATTGGTGGTATCGATCTTCTCGTGGCCGAACTGGGACTCTATGCCGTGCGTCCGGATCTCGAGGGGCTTGGAATCAGCCACTCAATGCGCGTGATGTACCCTGCGCTGCAGGAGCTTGGGATGCCGTTCGGTTTTGGTGCGGTCCGGCCCGCCCTTGAGAAACATCTTACCAGACTGGTCGGAAGGCAGGGGTTGGCGACCCTCATGTCTGGCGTTCGGGTCCGCTCCACCCAGCCAGATGTCTACCCTAATTTGTCGCCGATCCGTATCGAAGACGAGCTCGTGGTGGTGTTCCCGCTTGGACGCCCAATAGGCGAGTGGCCAGCCGGGACGATTATCGATCGGAACGGGCCCGAGCTGTGAACGAACTCATTCCCTTATCTGCGGTGCGGCGCGACTACGGTGACGTCAGCGGAGGTCGCTCGGTGTACTTGACCTTCGATGACGGGCCCAATCCATTCTGCACGCCGGATGTTCTTGATGTGCTGACGCATCATCGGGTGCCCGCGACGTTCTTCGTTATCGGCACGTACGCGGCCGACCAACCTGAACTCATTCGACGAATGATCGCCGAAGGGCACGAGGTTGCAAACCACACGATGACGCATCCGGATCTGTCCAGATGCGAACCAGCGGAGGTACACGATGAGGTGCTAACGGCGAGCAGGGCGATCCGTTTGGCATGCCCGCAGGCGTTGCCCAGGCACATGCGGGCACCCTACGGCATATGGACACAAGACGTGCTTGCTACGTCAGCCAAGGCTGGCCTGGCAGCTGTGCACTGGTCGGTCGATCCGAGAGATTGGTCGCGCCCTGGGGTTGATTGCATCGTGAATTCAGTGCTGGCGGCTGTTCGCCCGGGGGCAATTGTGCTCCTGCACGACGGATATCCCCCCGGCGAGGAGAGATCGTGCACGGATGCCACTTCGCGTGATCAGACGACGAGGGCGCTGTCATATCTGATTCCCGCACTCCAACGGCGCGGGTTCGAAATCCATCCGCTTCCTCAACTTCATTGAACAAAACTGGCACCTCATGGACCTGCTCGCTACAACCAGTGCTGTCGTCGTTTCGTCTTATGCGCTGCTCTCGACCGTCTACAAGTGCGCGCAAGCGCTTTACGCTCAGCCGGCCAATCCCTTACCGCTGCGGGGCGATTTCGGACAAGCCGAGGTGGCTCTGCCCAGCGTAGATGTCATCGTGCCGTGTTTCAACGAGGACCCAAACACACTCTCTGAATGTCTCGCGTCGATTGCAAACCAGGACTACGCTGGAAAACTGCAAGTTCACGTGGTCGATGACGGATCCGCAAAACGCGACCTTGTAGATCCGGTACACACAATCTATGCGAACGATCCGAGGTTTCGCATCATTTTGCTGGCCAAGAACGTCGGAAAGCGCAAGGCGCAGATTGCTGCGATACGTGGCTCTTCCGGCGATCTGGTCCTCAACGTCGACTCGGATACGATACTTGCCGCTGACGTAGTCACGAAGCTTGTGTTGAAGATGCAAAACCCTGACATCGGCGCGGTCATGGGGCAGTTGATAGCCAGCAATCGCAACGAAACCTGGCTGACCAAGCTGATCGATATGGAATATTGGCTGGCTTGCAACGAGGAGCGCGCGGCACAGGCTCGTTTCGGTGCGGTGATGTGCTGCTGTGGGCCATGTGCCATGTATCGTCGCTCTGCGCTCGCCTTGCTGCTTGATCAATACGAAACGCAATTCTTCCGTGGAAAGCCAAGTGATTTCGGTGAGGATCGTCATCTAACGATCCTCATGCTCAAGGCGGGGTTTCGAACCGAGTATGTCCCCGATGCAATCGCGGCAACAGTGGTGCCTGACAGCCTTGGGCCATATCTTCGGCAGCAACTTCGCTGGGCCCGCAGTACCTTTCGGGACACGTTTCTTGCGTTGCGCCTCCTGCCAGGGCTCGATGGTTATCTCACGCTAGACGTTGTCGGGCAAAATCTCGGCCCCCTGCTTCTCGCCTTGTCATCACTGGCTGGGCTCGCACAGTTCGTCATCGGCGGGTCGGTGGCCTGGTGGACGGTGCTGACGATTGCAGCAATGACGATGGTCCGGTGCAGTGTGGCAGCGTTCCGTGCTCGCGATATGCGGTTTCTCGCCTTCTCGCTCCAAACGCCCATCAACATCTTTCTCTTGCTGCCGTTGAAAGCCTATGCGCTTTGTACATTGAGCAACAGCGATTGGTTGTCGCGCAAAGTCATCAGCGCGACAGCCGAAGAAGAAAAGAAGGCCGTCATCCCGCTCGCGACCAGCGGAATAAGCTCTGCAACAAGTGGGGTGAGTTCTGGCGCAATTCCTAAGCCGGGGCTTTTGGACCGCCCATCGAGCGTGGCCGCGACGAAGAGTGTTTGCGGTCGCGATCGATCGAGCGCCTACAAATAGGCTAAATGCCTCGTGACACCGGACAACAACTACCAGCTATTGGAACGCGGGTTGGCTGTCGACGATCCATGGCGCCCCGACAGCAATTCGTTCGAGCAGGAGCGTTACGCGCAAATGCTCCGGATCTCGCGTTGCAACGGGGATGTTGCGCATGCTCTCGAAGTCGGATTTGCTGCCGACGCATTCACCGAGATGCTGGCGCCCCATTGCCAACGGATCACCGTGGTCGATGTCATGCCACAGGCGATTGAGCGAGCGCGCCAACGAACCAAGAGGTGGTCACATATCGCGTGGATAACCTGTGACATCAAACGGTTCTCAACCGCCGAGCAGTTCGATCTGATCGTCGTGGCCGAGGTGCTTTACTACCTCAAGAACATTGCCGAGATGCACGCGGCTATCCGCAACCTGGTGAGTATGCTTGCCCCAAATGGGGCTCTGGTTTTCGGGTCCGCGCGTGATGCCACGTATCAACGCTGGGGTCACGCTGCTGGTGCTGAGACGGTGATTGCTCTCTTCAACGAGAGTCTATCAGAGGTCGAGCGTCTGCATTGCCAGACCGAATCGGTCAACGAAGACTGCTTGCTCGTCCTGTTCCGGAAGCCGAGTCACTCGTCAGAACAATCAAATGTCGGTCATTAGGCCAGGGGGGCGTATGCGCATCTGCGGCATCAAGTTAACACATGACGGGGCAATTGCTGTCGTCGAGGACGGGCGGCTTGTGTTTTGCACCGAGCAAGAGAAGCGCGGCAACAATCCATGCTATCAATCCGTCGACAATCTCGATGCAGTCGTGCTCGCCTTGGCGGAGCATGGCCTGCATCCGCGAGATATTGATCAGTTCGTCATTGACGGCTGGGATGGGGAGATTGAGTCGCAGTTCCAGGTTCTCAGTGGGGCTGTGCCGATCGCGCTGAAAGGGGCGCCCTATGTCGAGCGCCATGCTGAGGGCCTTCTTGATTTCGTCGACGGCTTTGGCCTGATCCTCGGCGGCAAGGTGTTTCCCTATAAGAGTTACCCGCACGTCACGGGCCACGTCGCGTCAGCATATAGCACCAGCCCCTTTGCCAGTGTCGGAAAACCGGCGTTCTGTCTGGTATGGGGCGGCTGCATCTTTCCACGTCTTTACTATGTTGAACCTCGGGGGGCGCGGCTCATTGGATGCCTGTTTCCGATGATCGGTCACGCCTATGCAGCCGCCGGCCTTCACTTCGGGCCTTACAGGCAGCCGAATCGCTCCAGTTGGGACTTAGGCATCGCCGGCAAGCTGATGGCTTACATCGCGCTTGGCTCTGTCGACGAAAGCATCGTGGCAGTGTTTCAGGAGCTCTACGAAAAGCGCTTCGCGGCCGACACGGAGCAGGCTCGTCGCTACCGCGCGGACATCAACAATGAGGAAGCGTCGCTTGCAGCTATGCACGACTTTTTCGAAGCAAGCGCACTGCGCCTGAAGGCCAAGCGAGCGGAGGACGTCCTTGCGTCGTTTCATGTGTTCCTGGAACGGCTTCTTGTCAGAGAAATTGCGATGGTTCTGCTGCGGCACTCGTCGTTGCCGGGAGCGCGAAATCTATGTGTAGCCGGTGGTTGCGGTCTCAATATCAAATGGAACAGTGCGCTTCGCTCGACGGGATTGTTCGATGATGTCTGGGTGCCGCCATTCCCGAATGACAGCGGCTCGGCAATCGGCGCTGCTTGCAGTGCGATGGCGACGCAAAATGGGTTCGGGCCATTGGAATGGTCAGTCTACAGTGGTCCGGCCCTGCACGCTGGTGAGGTTCCGTCGGACTGGGGGGTGGCGCCGTGCAGTCTGCGTGAACTTGCGGTCATTCTCGCCGACAACAAGCCGGTAATCTTCCTTTCCGGGCGCGCCGAGCTTGGGCCGCGGGCGTTGGGCGGTAGAAGCATTCTTGCAGCCCCGACCTCCCCGGCAATGAAGGATCATCTCAACGAGATTAAGCGTCGCGAGCACTTCCGACCGGTGGCGCCGATTTGCCTTGAGGATCGCGCGCCAGACATCTTCAGCCCAGGTACGCCAGATCCTTACATGCTGTTCGATCACCAGACTCGAGCGGAATGGCGCGACAAGGTCCCCGCTGTCGTCCATCTGGACGGCTCTGCGCGGTTGCAGACAATCTCCCGCAACTCTCCGCACAAAATCGCCGAGCTCCTCGTCCAATTTGAGCAACTCACGGGCATTCCGCTGCTCTGCAATACGAGCGCCAACCTCCACGGACGTGGATTCTTCCCGGATGCTGCTGCGGCCTGCCAATGGGGACGTGTTGAGCATGTGTGGTGCGAGGGCTTGCTCTGGACAAAAGCGGCCGTAAGGAAGCCAACGCCGGCTGAACGACTTCTGTCGGCCTAAGATGAACATGTCCACCGCAGCAATCGACCTTGCCGGCGTAAGCAAGTCATTTGGCGACAAGATCATCGTCAATGAGCTGTCGTTCTCGGTTGCGCGCGGAGAATGCTTCGGCCTGCTCGGGCCGAATGGCGCCGGCAAGAGCACGATTGCGCGTATGCTCCTCGGGATGATGTCGCCCGACGAAGGCAAGATTACAGTCCTCAATGAGCCTGTGCCTGCACGCGCTCGTGTAGCACGTGTGCGCATTGGCGTGGTACCGCAGTTCGATAACCTTGAACTCGAGTTCACCGTACGAGAGAACCTGCGGGTTTTTGGCCGCTACTTCGGCATGAGCGCTCGCAAGATCGAGGCGGTCGTACCCTCGTTGCTGGAGTTTGCGCGTCTCGAAAGCAAGGCGGACGTGCGCGTCGCCGCGCTGTCGGGCGGCATGAAACGGCGGTTGACGCTTGCGCGTGCCCTGATCAATGACCCGCATCTGCTCGTCATGGACGAGCCCACGACTGGCCTTGATCCGCACGCACGCCACTTGATTTGGGAACGCCTGCGAGTTCTGCTTTCGCGCGGCAAGACGATCCTCTTGACCACTCACTTCATGGAAGAGGCCGAACGCCTGTGTGATCGGCTGTGCGTGCTCGAGAGTGGACGCAAGATCGCCGAAGGCAAGCCGGACGCGTTAATCGACGAGCATATCGGATGCAACGTGATCGAGATCTATGGCGGTGATCCACATGAGCTCACTGAGCTGGTCAGGCCTTACGCGCGGCACATCGAAGTGAGTGGAGAGACGTTGTTCTGTTATGCGCAATATCCGGAGCAGGTACGTGTGCAACTGCGCGGGCGAGCGGGCCTTCGCATTCTGCAGAGGCCGCCGAATCTCGAAGACGTGTTTTTGCGGCTGACTGGGCGCGAGATGGAGAAATGAAAGATGGGTGAAAGTTATGCCGCGCTGATGCCCACTAACGCGTCCAACTGGATCGCGGTATGGCGTCGAAACTTCCTGGCTTGGAGGAAGGTCGCACTCGCATCGGTTCTCGGCAACCTCGCAGATCCCATAACCAACCTGTTTGGCCTTGGCTTTGGCCTCGGACTAATCGTGGGCCGCGTTGAGGGGACCTCGTACATCGCGTTTTTGGCAGCGGGCATGGTCGCGATCAGCGCCATGACGTCCGCGACCTTTGAAACCCTGTATGCAACCTTTGCTCGGATGGACGCCAAGCGCACCTGGGAAGCAATCCTGTCCACACAACTCACGCTTGGCGATGTCGTTCTGGGCGAATTGGTGTGGGCGGCCAGTAAGTCCGTTCTGGCCGGAACAGCAATCGGGATTGTCGCTGCGACGCTGGGTTATGCGTCCTGGCCGTCCATTTTGTATGCGATGCCGACAGTCGCCCTAACCGGCCTTGTCTTCGCAAGTCTGGCAATGGTCGTCATATCTCTTGCGCCAAGCTACGACTATTTCGTGTTTTACCAGACGCTCATCCTGACGCCCATGGTGTTTTTGTGTGGTGCTGTCTTTCCGATGAGCCAATTGCCGAGCTCATTTCAGCACGTCGCCGGCCTGTTGCCACTGGCGCATTCGGTCGACCTGATTCGCCCGGCGATGCTGGAGCACGCGACCAGCGGCGGCGCTGCCCTCCATGTCGGTGCGCTTTGCGTCTACGCGGTAGTGCCCTTCTTCGTGTCGACGGCATTGTTTCGGCGCCGACTGCTGCGTTGACGAAATTCACAATGCTCTGTGCCCTGGGTCAACGCGGCGTCAACTGCCACAGGAGTAGCTGCAATAGCTTTAGAAGGACGCAATCAAGCCAGGTGTACGCCGCCGGTTCGGTCGTTCGGCACGGAACGGTCATCCATGCCTCTATGTCCGGGAGGCCAGGCCATCCGAGGTGGAGTAGGGCAAAAGGGCATCCGGCTGAAATCGGGTATACCGACGCACCAATTCGGAATGGAAGAAAAGAGGTAAAGCCTTGAGAGAACCCACTACGCGGATAGCGCTGCTATGAAGTTTTACCGACGCAGCTCGCCAGCAGCACAAGTGCCGATTGCGTTTTGCGCAGCGGACCGGACGGAACCTGGTTATCGATTGGCCGGGGTCATGTTATCTCGATCAACCGTTCACCAATGCCCTTCCGGTCTTCTTCGAACCGGTGCAAGAGGATGCTGCGTACGCGATGAACTCGATCGACTATTCCAAAGCGAGCAAGATAGCGATGCAAATAATACGGTTAAATGCGATGCCTGCCGGATGTGGCGTTAAGTTAAGGAGTCTGAACGAGAGATCTTTCGGAGCATCAAGCCGCGATCCGAAGTTCAGGCGCGGATCGATGCCATCTTCCGTGAGCACTTTGAGCCCTATGCCGTGATCGGCATTCGTGTTCGGCACGGCAAAGGCGCGAGGATATTATGGGGCATGCGCCCTACTGGGCCGATCCGGAGCGCGCCTTGCGACAGGTCCGTAATGCCATCGACAAGGCGAAGGCCTTACCGCATGCAACACCTGTTAGGGCTTCCTGTGCATGGACAGCGCGCTCGTCCTTGAGAAGGTGTCAGCTATTTCCCGATGTTTTCACGATGCCGAAGCGATTCCAGGCGCCTCAGGCCGGGCCATTGCACAGTGCGGCGCTCGGGGCGGAGGGCGGCTTTTTCGTGCTCATCGAGATGTATCTCCGCGCAATGCGACATTGTGCCCCGTTTCCTCCGACGAGCGCTTTCACGCGCTATGAGCGCCTCTTTGCCACGCGTCATAGAATTCGATTTGAACGATGCGAGCCGATTGATCATGATTGAAGAAACCTCACAAGAGCTGGCGGCTTCATGAAAGTCGTAGCCCGCTTCATCGATTTGATGGCCGCTTTTTGCATTGAGCAGTACTGCCACGATGTTTCCGGGCGGCAATTGGTTGCCCGAACCGCGGCGCTCCAACCTAACGTGCGGAGACGGTGCGTCGGGTTTAGGTCGCGTCAACGCGGCTACTGAGCGTTTCCGTCATCCTGACCGATTGTTGCCTCGACGAGAGGCGCTGTTCATCGGCTCGCTCCTTCGGTTGCGCGATGACGAGAGCGCGGCTTGGTGTCTGATCTTAGATCTTAGCAGTAGGCCGAGTGGGCTCCAGGCATCGTGTGGATGATGCGGCATCCCTGTCGCAAAGCACGCACACAGTGTCTCGAATCCGCCAAGCGTTTGGCGTGCGCGACATTAGGACGCAAAGCCGGAGCGCCTTTGCGTGCATCGTAGTGGTCCAAATTCTGCTACGCATACGCCATCGGCGCTACAGGAGAGGACGTGGGTGTGGGTCTCGATCTGCCAAATGACGATCTGGTCGGACGTCCACCGCCGGAGACACACTTGGGCTGTCCCTTTCACTCCGATAAAGCCCGCGTCCATCGGGGAGAACAGAAGGCGATATTGCTGACCGGGGCATCGCGCGGAATTGGTCATGCCACCGCCCAGCTGTTTTCGGAAGCAGGTTGGCGTATTATTTCTTGCGCGCGCCAACGCTCGACGGCGAGCGGTGCCTCTGGGAGTCCGGGCGCGAGGATCATATCCAAGTCGACCTCAGCAATCATCAGATGCTGGCGTGCTTGATCACGGAGGTCAAGGAACGCTTGGCGGGCGCACCTTTGCACGCGCTAGTGAACAACGCCGGCATCTCGCCGAAGGCGCCCGATGGGGACCGGCTGACGTCGCTGACGACGTCAACCGAAACCTGGATGAGAGTGTTCCATTTGAATCTGGTGGCCCCGATCCTGTTGGCGCGGGGTTTATTTGACGCGCTAAGGGCCGCGTCAGGATCGATTGTCAACGTGACTTCGATCGCTGGTTCGCGGGTGCATCCGTTTGCCGGCAGCGCCTATGCGACGTCGAAAGCTGCGCTTGCGAGTCTCACACGTGAAATGGCCCACGATTATGCGCCGCATGGCATTCGCGTGAACGCGATCGCGCCCGGCGAGATCAGGACGGACATGTTGTCGCCCGATACAGAAGCGCGTCTCGTGCCAAACATCCCGCTGCGCAGAGTGGGGACACCCGACGAAGTGGCCAAGGTCATCTTCTTCCTATGTTCGGATGCCGCAAGCTATGTCACGGGGGCCGAGGTGCCGATCAATGGTGGGCAACATCTGTGAATCAAGCAAGCCGGGCAACACAGCTGCCTTGAGCTTCAGCGCTGGAGCTTGTGTTCTACGCTGACGTCACGCATCCATTTCGAAGAAATGAAATCAAGGCGCTGTAAGGTTACCGTCGTGCCATGAAAAGGTGTTACGCTTCTACGTGATCTCGTCGACTCATGGCGCTAGATCGAGCATGACATGCAAAGCGAAGCTCGTAAACCCGAACAAGGTGCCAGGGAGGATGATCAAAATAACGGAGACCGCCTCATGCTGCATATCGCTTCCGCACGCGAAAGACCTGCCTCTCAGCCGGAGACGGAGCGCGAGCTCTCGGGCGAGCCGCTGCGCGAGAGCGCGCTGACCGGCATCTTCGAAATATCGAAAATACTCACCGCTCCCTGCCGGCTCGAGGTCACGCTGGCTAACGTCGTGGGCCTTCTGCAATCGTTTGTGCAGATGCGACACGGGATCGTCTCGCTGTTCGACGATGACGGGTTGCCGGACATTACCGTGGGCGCCGGCTGGAGCGAAGGCAGCGACGACCGCTTCCGGATGCGCCTGCCGCGGAAGGCAATCGACCAGATCGTTGCGACCGACAGGCCTCTTGTCGCCGAGAACGTGGCAGCGGAGCCGGCGTTCAGCGCAGCTGACCTGGAAGTGCTCGGTGCCTCGGATGATATGCCGGTGTCGTTCATCGGAGTTCCGATCCGCATAGATCCGAAAGTCGTGGGTACGCTGACGGTCGACCGTGTCCGTGACAAAAGGTCGAGTCTCCGGCTCGATTATGATGCGCGGCTGCTCGCCATGATCGCCAACCTGGTGGGACAGACAGTGAGGCTGCATCGCTTATTCGCCGGCGATCGCGAGCGGCTGATGGCGGAGAAGGACCGGCTGCAAAAGAAATTGCTCGAGCTTAGGCAACCTGAACGGGAACGTAAGAAGCTACCCGTCCATGGGATCATTGGCGACAGCCCAGCGCTGCGCGGGTTGCTAGAGAAGATCGCGGTCGTAGCCAAATCGAACAGCACGGTTCTGCTGCGCGGCGAATCCGGTACCGGAAAGGAACTTGTAGCCAAGGCCATTCACGAATCGTCTCTCCGCGCCAAGCGACCCTTCATTAAGTTGAATTGCGCGGCACTGCCCGAGACAGTACTGGAGTCTGAATTGTTCGGTCATGAGAAAGGTGCCTTTACCGGCGCCTTCAGCTCGCGCAAGGGGCGCTTCGAGCTTGCCGACAAGGGGACGCTGTTCCTTGACGAGATCGGCGAGATCTCGGCCCCGTTCCAAGCGAAGTTGCTGCGAGTCCTCCAAGAGCAGGAGTTCGAGAGGGTCGGCAGCAACCAGACGATAAAGGTCGATGTTCGAGTCATAGGCGCGACGAACAAGAACCTTGAAGAGGCTGTGGCAAGAGGCGAGTTTCGCGCAGACCTTTACTATCGCATCAGCGTTGTTCCCTTGCTGCTGCCACCGCTCCGCGAAAGACGCAGCGATATTCCGCTGCTTGCCGGCGAGTTCCTCAGGAATTTCAACAGCGTGAACGGTCGTACGCTGACTTTGGAGGCGAGTGCGATCGATGTGCTGATGAACTGCGGCTTTCCGGGTAATGTCCGCGAGCTCGAAAACTGCATCGAACGCACCGCGACCCTGTCGGCCGGGCCATCGATCGTGAGAAATGACTTTGCATGTTGCCACGGCCAGTGCCTCTCCGCGATGCTGTGGAAAACTACATCGGAGGAGGCGACAGTCCAGCCGGCACCAACCGTGCCAGTGCCCGCGAAGCCCATCACTTCGCTATCTGAAGCGACCGCGCCGGTCCCGCCTGTCGGCAGTGAACAGCGCTCACTGGCGCCTCCCGGTACAGTCCTCGTAAGTGGCTCGAAGATGGCCGATCGCGAGCGGGTCATTGCGGCCATGGAAAAATCTGGTTGGGTGCAGGCAAAAGCAGCGCGCTTGCTCGGATTAACGCCGCGCCAGATTGGGTACGCGCTGAGGAAGTACGCAATCGAGATCAAGCGGTTCTGAACCCACGGACCTATGAGAGGACAATGTTCGGCGGTTTCAGGGCGCGTCCAATCCCAGCGAAATCTGAAGGGGACGGTCCGCCCCTCGGCGGCAGCTCAAGGGAGAGGACCCGCCCGCCTGCGGGGCCGCCGTGGCAACGCGAGTTCACTTGGTTCGGTGAGAGGTGGACTAAGCGACGCGGTGGTGAACCCCGCCGGCGCGCTACAGGTCGATACCATTGCGTTGTGCCGCACCTGACCGATGCCGCCGTGTCGCCGACCTGCGGCAACGAGACGGCCGCGACATTGAGCAAGTTCACCGCTCGAAGCGCTGAATCTAGTGGGCGCGCAACATGCGAAATCGACGGATCGGAAACGGGCGGTTTCATTTCCTTCCTGCCAGTTCGTCGCTAAATCATGGCGTCCACTCTCTCCCCCAGAAGGCCTGATTGAGCGGACAAACCATGGTGGATGAATGGAGAAGCGACATAAGGTAGAGGCGTCGCAGAAGACGGTCCGCATGGGGCGACCGCCGAAGGACCTGGCTGCCGAAGTGGACGTGCGGATCCTGACCGCAGCGCGCGAGTTGTTCCTGGCTCGTGGACTCGCCGGCGTCAGCGCCGAGGAGATCGCGCGTCGTGCTCGTGCCAGCAAGGCAGCGATCTATACCCGTTTCCCGACCGATGAAGCGTTGTTTGCTGCGATCGCCCTGCGCAACATGGCAAAAGTGCAGGAAGGTACGAAAGCGGGGCGCGCCGGGCGGGACGCTCGAAGAACGACTGACGGTTCTCGGGACCGAGATACTCAAGCATGTGCTGACCGCCGATAGTGCCGACTTCAGGCGTCTGGCGGTCGCTGAGGCGCGCCGCTTTCCCGATCTAGCGAAGGTCGGGCGCATGATCCGCGAACGCGGCATGCATCACGCGGCCGGCGTCCTGAAGGACGTCACGCGCTCGAAGCACGGCATGGCCTCTGCCGCCTTCGCTCCAGAGCGCCTGACCAAGACGGCCCAGTTCTTCCTCGACCTCGTGATTGCGCCGCTGCTGATGCGGGCGGTGTTCGGCGAAGATCCAAAAGCGCTGCGAGCGCACATCCGCACGGACGTGGCCGAGAGCGTACCGTTTTTCCTGGCGGCCTGCCGCAACGACGCCGGCCCATAGCAAATCGCGCCGGCTTCGCCTTCGCACGTAGGTTCGAGACGGCCATCAGCGGCAGAACGACCGCACGTGGTGCACGTGCTCGGCCTCATGGTTCGCCCGGCGATGCAAGGCATCGTCCGGAGACCCCCCGCAGGGCGGCGCTCCTCACCATGAGGAGTATCGAGATTTCTCCACGCACCGAGACCTCATCCTCAAGGAGCCTGCCAAAGCGGACGTCTCGAAGGATGGGCCGCGTGCAGGACTATCCGCCAAATTCTCTATTCCCGCGATTGGGCCGCTTTTTTCACAACATTCAGAAACTGAACTACTTAGTTTCGTTAGTTGACAGAACATCTCGTGTCCAAATATCGGTACCGAACCGTACAGTTCTATATTTGGCTTCAAAAAAGACTGGCGTTTTGCAAACAGGCGGAGTGGCCGTACATCCTTCGAGGCTCGCTCTTGCCGCGACAGCGAGCACCGGCACGCCGGGCGGCAATTCGCAATCGTTCGCGCCGGGAAACGACGTCTCGGGCACCTGGTGGACGGCCCTTAGTTCGCGAAAGCTCACCTTGTTCGTCGAGGAAGCTGTTCGCAGGCATCCCGACGTCGAATCCGCCGAATTCGCGCTACGTGCCGCCCGCGAGACCGTGTTCGCCGAGCAGGGCGCCTTGTCTCCGCAGGTGACCGGCACCGGATCGGCGGCACGCGAGCAAGGGCCGCTCTACAAGCTCTTCAATACGTCGGTCAGCGTCTCCTACGCCCTCGATCTCTGGGGTGGCACGCGCCGGCAGCTCGAGGCGCTCGAGGCGCAGGCCGACTATCAGACGTTCAAAACTCGAGGCGAGCTACCTGGCGCTGACCGCCAACGTCAACACGGCCGCAATCACCGATGCTTGGCTGCGCGACCAGATCTTCGCGACCGAGGAGATCGTCCAACCTGAGTCGGATCAGCTCGCGCGCATCCAGCATCGGTTCGAGATTGGCGCCGTCGCCAAGTCCGACGTGCTGGCGCAGGAGTCGACCCTGGCGCAGGCCAAGGCGACGCTGCCTCCGCTGCAGAAGCATTGGCGCAGCAACGCAATTAGTTGATGGCCTATCTCGGGCGGCTGCCGAGCCAGGATCACGGCGAGCATGTCACGCTCGCCGAGCTTGCGCCTGCCTGGACGGCTGCCGGTGTCCTTGCCTTCGGAGCTCGTCCGGCAGCGTCCGGACATCCGCCAGCCAGAGGCGACGCGGCACCAGGCCACGGCAACCGTCGGCGTGGGTGTGGCTAATCTGTTGCCGCAGATCACGCTGTCCGGCAGTAGGGCGCGAGCGAGACCGGCAAGCTGTTCTCGCCCGGAACCATCGCCTGGAACGCGACCTCCACCGTCACCCAGAAGCTGATCGACGGCGGTGCGCTCTACCACACCAAGGAAGCGGACGTGGCGCTCTTGAGCAGGACATGGCGGCCTATGAGAGCGCGGTGCTTTCCGCGTTCCAGAACGTCGCGGACTCAGGCGACCTCGTCTACGTCGTCGACAATCTACACAACGGGCAGGGCGCGGCGCGGCAGACATTCGTCAAGGCGAGGCCCGCGAAGGGCGACCGCATTGCGGTGACCGACGGCATCAAGCCCCGCGAGAGCGTCGTGATCGCAGGCCGGATCAAGCTCCGCAACGGCAGCTCGGTCAAGATCGACAATTCCCACGTTCCGCTCGCCGAGGCGGCGCCTTCCGTGGTCGACCAGTAAGCTTAGCAGCAAGAGCCGATACGATGCGTTTCACGGACATCTTTATCCGTCGCCAGTCCTGGCCGTCGTGATCAGTACGCTGATCCTGGTGCTCGGGCTGCGTTCGATGACCTCGCTGTCGATCCTGCAATATCCCGTACCCAGAACGCGATCGTCACGGTGACGACGGCCTATGCCGGCGCGGATTCCGACATCATCGCCGGATTCATCACGACGCCACTGGAGAACGCCATCGCCCAGGCCAACGACATCGACTACGTGAGCTCGAGCAGCATCACCAGCACCATCACCGTGAACCTGCGCCTGAACTACGACTCCGGCAAGGCGATGACGGAGATCAATGCCAAGGTCAACTCCGTCCTCAACCAGCTTCCGGCCGGCGCGCAACAGCCGACGCTGACGCTGAAGGTGGGGCAGACAATCGATCCCATGTACGTCGGATTTACGAGCGAGGTGCTGGCTCCGAACCAGATCACCGACTATCTGACGCGCGTGGTGCAGCCGAGGCTGCCGGCCGTTCCCGGCGTGCGGACTGCCGAGCTGATCGGCGGCAAGAAATTTGCCCTGCGCGCGTGGCTCGACGCCGACAAGCTCGGAGCCTACGGCCTCACGGCGGCCGACGTATCGGCCGCGCTGTCCGGCAACGACTACATCGCCAGTCTTGGTTCGACGAGGGGACGCCTGGTCCAGGTCGATCTCTCCGCCTCCACCAATCTTCACTCGCTCGAGCAGTACCGTAATCTCGTGGTCAAGCAGGCCGGCGGAGCCGTTATCCGTCTGAAGGACGTGGCGAACGTGACGCTGGGCAACGACGATTACGATAGCTCGGCCAAGTTCAACGGCAAGACCGCGGTCTATCTCGGCATCCAGGTCGCGCCGACCGCCAACCTGCTCGACGTCGTCATGGGCGTGAAGGCGGTACTCCCGGACATCAACGCGAATCTGCCGAACGGCATTGCCAGTGAGATTCTCTACGATTCCACGGATTTCGTGAATAGCTCGATCGACGAGGTCATCCATTCGCTGGTCGAGGCGGTCAGCATCGTAACCTTCGTCGTCTTCCTCTTCCTCTTCCTCGGCTCCTGGCGTTCGGTCCTGATCCCGGTGATTGCGATGCCCTTGTCGCTGATCGGCACCTTCGCCCTGATGCTGCGGATGGGTTTTTCGATCAATCTGCTGACACTGCTCGCTCTCGTGCTCGCGATTGGGCTCGTGGTCGACGACGCCATCATCATGGCGCGCTCGGCAGTCCCCATTATTGCGATGACCGTGGTGCTGATCGCGGTGTACGTGCCGGTCGGCTTCCAGGGCGGTCTCACCGGCGCGTTCTTCACCGAGTTCGCCTTCACGCTCGCCGGTGCAGTTACCGTCTCCGCGGTCATCGCGTTGACCTTGTCGCCGACCAACTGCGCGTGGCTGCTACGTCGGACGGAGCGTGATAGCACGAATTGGGAAGCGCGCCTGGTACACAAGATCGATCACGCGCTCGAGTGGCTGACCGCCGCCTACCGTCGCCGCCTCGAATCCGTGTTTGCTACCAAATCCGTCGTGGTGATATTCGCGCTGCTGCTGTTCGCCTGCATTCCCTGGCTCTATTCGACGTCGAAGAGCGAGCTCGCCCCCGACGAGGATCAGGGCGTCATCCTGACGATGACCAATTCGGCGCCGTCGGACCAGCGTCAGTTCTATGGCCAGCAGCTCTAGGGCCTCATCGCCAAGCGCCCGGAAACCAGCGTCGTCTTTCATATCGACACGCCCTCGCAGGCGATCGGCGGCTGGGTGCTCAAGCCGTGGGACAAGCGTAGCGCGGCGGCCGGCACCCTTCAACCTGAACTGCAGGGCACCTGAACTGCAGGGTCTACTCGACGGCATTGCGGGCACGCGCTCGGTGGCGTTCCAGCCGCCGCCGTTGCCGGGCAGCAACGGGCTGCCGATCCAGTTCGTCATCGGCACGACGGGTTCGTTCAACGAGCTCGAGGAGGTCGACCAGAAGTTCATGGCGGACGCGCGCAAGACAGGACAGTTCATCTTTCTCGACAACGACCTCAAGATCGACAAGCCGAAGAGCACGGTCGTATTCGACCGCGACAAGGCCGGCGATCTCGGGCTGAAGATGAGCGATCTCGGCGGTTCGCTGGCGACCATGCTCGGCGGCAATTACGCCGAGTATTTCAGCCTGGACGGCCGCTCCTACACGATGATCCCGCAGGTCCGTCAGAACGACCGCCTCACGACCGAGCAGCTCCTGAGCTACCAGATCCGCACCAGCAACAACACGATGTTGCCGCTGGCGACGGTCGCCCGTCTGGAGAACAAGACAGTGCCGCAGGCGATCAACCATTTCCAGCAGGTCAACGCCGCAACCGTTTCCGGCGTGGCGATGCTGGGCGTTGCAATGGGCGATGCGCTCGGAACGTTGAAGACTCTCTCGCCCAGTCGCTTCCGACCGGCTACTCGGTCGGCTACGCAGGCTCCTCCCGGCAGCTGGAGAAGGAGTTTGGCGGCTTCATCACCACCTTCTTGTTCGCGCTGATCATCACCTATCTTTCGCTCGCCGCGCTGTTCAACAGCTTCGTCGACCCGTCATCATCATGATATCGGTGCCGATGTCGCTCGCCGGCGCGCTGATCTTCATTAGCGTCGGGCCCGGTGGCGCCAGCATCAATATCTACACCCAGGTCGGCCTCGTCACCCTGATGGGGCTCGTCAGCAAGCACGGCATCCCAACGGGCTCGGCTTTGGAGCTCGGCTCGGTGTGCTCGAAACGCTCCAACAATCGGACGTGGTAAGCCTCTTCCAACTCCATTTCGTCCACCATCGACTGGTCCGTAGCCCTCGTGATTAGCGGCGGTAATCTGTCGCAAGCTATCTTAGCTGGCATGCCCAGCGGAATAGCGTTGTTGCAGCTCCGACGCGTGTCGGTATTCGTTCGTCGGGATACCGGGCTAGAGGAGTCATCGAATCCGTTTAAGCCATTGTAGTAATTTGATGATTAAAATTCGGGTGCGATGGTACAACACTTGCTGTTCTCCTCGCAGCTGTCGCAACTTTTGGAGCAACTCCGTGCACAATGTCGTCTGCATCAAACAGGTTCCCGACTCTGCGCAGATCCGCGTGCACCCCGTGACCAATACGATCATGCGTCAGGGCGTGCCGACCATCATCAACCCATATGACCTCTTCGCGCTCGAGGCCGCGCTGGAGCTGCGCGATCGGTTCGGCGGTGAAATAACCGTGCTTACAATGGGACCGCCATCGGCGGAAGACTCTTTGCGGAAAGCGCTGACCTTTGGCGCTGATCGCGCCGTACTGCTCACCGATCGCTGCTTTGCGGGCTCCGACACCCTGGCCACAACGTACGCACTGGCAACAGCCATCCGAAAAATTGGTAAGGAATATGGACCGCCAAACCTTATCTTTACCGGCAAGCAGACCATCGACGGCGATACCGCGCAGGTTGGTCCCGGCATCGCAAAGCGGCTGGGTGTGCTGCAGCTAACCTACGTCGCCAAGGTCAGATCTCTAGATCTCGCCGCATGTACAATTGAAGCGGAGCGACGCTCCGAAGGTGGTGTCCAGGTTTTGCACACGAGGCTGCCCTGTCTCATCACCATGCTAGAGGGGACCAACCAGATACGGCGCGGCGCGATGGCGGACGCCCTGCGTGCCGCGCGTGCGCCAATCGTAAAATGGAGCGCGCACGGCGCCGGCGTCGAGGACGTCTCCAAATGTGGTCTTAAGGGCTCGCCGACCGTCGTCAAGCGAGTGTTTGCTCCCTCTGCGCGGGCTGAGAAAGCGGCGCTGGTTGAGGCCGCTGAACAACCAGCGCAGGCGTTGATTGAAGCTATCTTTAAGCATCAACCGAAGCTCGAAACCGATCTTGCGGCACTAGCCCGCGGTGCTTGATCTGGAGAGTCCTGGCGACGATAAACGTTACGATCCCGAAGGCGTCAGGGTTGGCTCGCCACTGGTCACACCGACATTCACCGGGGCATATAGAGCCTGGCGCTGAGGGTTCAGGGAAGCTGAAGCGCAATCCTCACGCCGGCCACCTCTGTATCTTTCTGGGCCGCCGGCGACCTGGTGAAAACTGTTTGGCACATGGGTTGGGCATGTCGCTCTATGCGAAGCGTTTGGACCGAGGCAAGTTCATCTCCGATGGCCTTTGTCGACTGTTTTGGTCACGATCCCTCGATCGCTCCCTCGCGCTGGCTTTCGAGAAGCTGACGAGACCCGCTGCAACTCACCCCAACTTAGAACAAAAAGTGGCCGGCGTGTAGGCCGCTTGCCGTCTTGACTGACAACGACGCAACCCGTCAGGCGCAGTCGTGCTGCGGGCTTCCGCCAGAAGGCACCTGTTGCGCTCGCGTTCGGCGTCCGCCGCCGTTCCCGGTGATCGCCCCGACACGACGGCAGGAATCACTTTCTGACGTCAAGCATGGCATTTGCCATCGCGCCACCTCCACCGATCAGCTCTTGCCAGCCTGTCGCGGGCGAGCTTCGTAGCATCGAGGTGGGGCCTCATGCTCTTACCATCAAGCAGATCGCGCGCCACCGCATGGACATGGAAGCCTGCTCTTTTAAGCTCTCGTCAGACGCTTTTTGAGGAATTTATTTAAACGCGGAGAGATGGCACCGGGTTCCAGACATTACTCGTCTTTGAAGGCCTTCTTGGACCTCTCGACCGGCAATTCCTGGTCGGCTAAAATGGCGTACACGCGATTGCCTTCGGATTCGTCTACAAGTGCGTGCGAGCCGATTTCATCGCCGATGGCATCGATACGAAGCTCCGTGTCCGGCTCCCATTGGCCCGCAACGGTCCGAAAGCGAACCTCGCGGCGTTCAGGGGCCCAGGTCCGCTACGGTTGCCAACCGAGGGGGCGTCACTGACGTAGCACTCCAAGGATCCGTTCGCGGTGTGCGACGTGCTGGGCTTGCATGAGCCGAAACGTTTCCAAGAGTGAGCGGGCTAACGTCGAATCATATCTGCGAAGATCAATGTCTGCGACACGCATTTCTTGATTAAGAATATGCTGGGCGCCAAGCGCAATGTGTCGCTCGACTTTCCCCAGATGTCGAAATTGCATACTGCGGTCCATGCTCCCCTCTTGCGGTCGGGGCTTACTTCGGTGGCTGCAATCCCGGCGATGATAACCATTCATCAATGTGGCCGGCAGCCTCCAAGTGCATTGCCCTTCTACCCCGATCATCGTTCTGGCCGGACAGCTGTCGCAGGGCATGGACGCGGACAATAGAGGTGTCGATTGGCCCACACGGACCCCCGGCAATCCTGATTTCTCTACCTCGTTTCATCGTCCAGGCAGCAGGTCGCGATCTAGATGTTGGCGGTGGCGATGATGTTCTCGCTCGCTTTGCTCAAGATGAAACAGTCCCCTATGAGGCACCTTCGAGCACATCCTGTTCGGTTTCTGACCGCGCGCAAATTCCTGTCAGGTTCAAAACACCTGCAATGACAAGCCGGTCCCGACCGTTTTCTCAGCGTACTCAGAAAGTTGCCGAGGAGTGCCAGGTTGGCATAGCAATTGCTGTAAGCCTGCAAGAACACAGGATGTTGGACGAGTGTACGCAGAACGCGCAAAAACTAGCGGCGGTCCCTTTGCTTTGAGGCCTCGTGTCGGCCAGCAGCCGAAAATTTCGCGCAGATTGCCGAGCGCCGCGAGAACTCTCTGCGGTGCGATGCAATTGCTCAATCTGCCAAATGTCTGGATTTCTGCACTTGCTCGTGGCTGGCGATAAGCTCAGCATTGAGTGTGGCGAAGAATTCCTCACTACCTATCAATTTAACAAGAACATCGCTCGGCACACGTTTTGCCGGATTTGCGGCGTAAAGCCGTTCTATAGGCCCCGATCGAACCCGTCCGGGTTCAGGGTGAATATTCGATGCTTGGATAACAGAACGATCGAAAACATAAGAATAGACGATTTCGATGGTGAGCATTGGGAGCAAGCGTTCCGCTCGACGCTCGAGGACTTGGAAGCCTCTCTTAAAGATAAAACCTTGGAGTGAAGCCGTATGGCGCGCGCAATGAATGATAGATCTCGTCTGCTTTCAGAAGAGGTTCTCACGAAATACCGCATAGAGCTGTTGGTGAAGGGGACGGTCGTGATCGCTCCCCAGACGTTGTTCACCCAAGATGACTTGGCGAGGATCGATCAGCTGCAGACTGAGATTCCCGAAGAAGAAGTGCGGGTGGGAGATGCCGGCGACTCGCACAATGTCTTCGTAAAACGGGTGAGGGTAGACCCGCCCGGCCGCCCTCCTAGCAACGTGAATGGAAAAGCGCCAGGACAGATCATCGAACTGCTCGAGAGGAAAGACCGCAGCTTTGCGCTGAGAAAGATCTTGGGAGCGTCGTCAGATTACGTGATTCGTCGATGCCAAATGCATCGTCTGCCTCCCGGATCCTTTGTTGGCATCCATTTGGATGCTGAGAGCGACCCTGATTTCGAGTACTCCGTGATTGTGCAGCTCGCGAGAGACTTTGAGGGGGGTGAATTTGTGGTCTATCCAAGCGCGTACGAACAGCAAGTATTTCGGCCGCCATTTGGCGCCGTTCTTGTCACCACATGTAGGCTCCGGCATGAGGTGAAGCCTGTACACGCTGGGGAGCGCCGATCGCTGGTGTACTTCTGTTCAAAACGCAGCGGCGCGAATCGCCGGATCATCGAAAGCTCTACCGATGGCCTATGAGGAGCGTTAGCTGGAATGGCTTCCGAATGGATTGAGTATGGAGAGCCAGCTTCTGCCAGACGCCGCGCACTTCGCAGAGCGTCCTTTGGATCTCCCTTGTGGCGGATCCTGGTTCGCGGTGGGAATCGACTTCAAGCGAGACGAAGCTGATGCTCACGTGACGTCCCAACACGCCGGTGTCAAGCACACGTTCGGAAGCAGGGACGGGTTCGAATGAATGGAGGAGTTTAAGAACGTGACCCCTGTGATCTCAGGTGACCATTGTCAATAGCCGGTGCTGCAGATTACGGGCAGCGGCCCGATCGCGCGCGATCACCAGGCACTCCACCGTGCCTGCCTCTTGATCGACGGCAAGCGGGATCACGCCTTCCTTGCGTCTGCCATCAAATAGAAATCCATACCTGACGAAACGATCAAGCGCGGCTTGGAGAGAACATAATCGGACGTTTCTCACGGATGAAATGACGTGGCGACCGGAATAGTCGATGCCCAACAGCCGGACGGCAATGCTGTGTAACACCGAGCCTCCGCCCCACCGGCCGTTCGCTTCGTTAAAGAAAAGCCGGCCGTCGCTTGCGAAAATGCCGTCAATATTAATCATTCCGCGATATCCCAACGTTCGCGCGAGCTCCACAAATCGGTAGGCATGCGCCTGGGCGGCCAGCCATTGCTCATTCGTCAGGTCGCTTGGAAGCTCAAGTCCTATCCAGATGAGCGCCCTTTCGGATCGATCTTTGCTTCGACGTAGACGTATGTTTCCACTGTTGATGAAAGCAATGGAACCATCCTCCTCTATCTCATACTCGAGATAGAACAGGGCATGAGCCAAGTGGTACGATTCCACGACCAACGTCTTGCACGATGCTGTTGTCATCTCAGACCAAAGTGCTTCAGGATCAAACGATGGCCAAGCAATCGTTCGGGTATCCCTTGCCCCAGGAAGTGGTCCGCTTTCATTGCCGGTCAGGATGATATTTCCGATTCCGCCCGCTCCATTGTCCAGCTTGACAATCACGCTGCCGGTCTCTGACCTCAAGGAGGTCACCGCTTTGAATAGTTCGTTTGAGTCCGTGGTTGCGCATCCATTGGGCAGCGGAAGCGCGACACTTGTCGCGAGTTGACGGAAGTGGCTCTTGCGGTTCAAGAGATCCGGCCCTCGCTGCAGAGCGAAATCGTCCCCGCTCTGCGGGATGCTCAGCAGCGCCGCCAAGCGCGCTACGCCTTCACTAGAGTAGCATGGAGACATTCTCCAAGATGATTTCTGGCGAATATGGCCGTTGAGTCGCTCGACGAGAGTATTGGACAGCAGGGTGCAATCATTAAGAATCTGTGATTCGCGAGCGCCTTCAGGCACAAGCGTAGAGAGACTCGACGCGTCGAAATTGAGCGTCGCGCCAATGAAGGATAACAGGTCAGCCGGGATGACGACTGGAGAGACTATCAGGTCACCCTCCTGTGCAAACCAAGCTGAGCGGCAAGCGGAGTTGGCGGGAAGCGACAGTTGAGTTGCTGTTAGATCGCCGCCCGACATTTGAGCCGTCCCGGCATTCATGATTAGGATCCGAGGCAACGACGATCTCCCGGGCACTTAGCGTGGTTAAACACAAAGCGCCATGCCAGCAACGAAGAGCTCGCTGCGGCGCCATCGTAAGAAGGTACTGACCGATAGGCGGTATTGCGCCGTCTCGATATCTCCTGCGGTGTAGTGGGGAAGTACGGCCAGCCAATCGCCCATCTCAATTGCTGTCTCCTTGCGGGCTTGACTCCGTGTCAAGCTCCTTCAGCTTGAAATGCTGGACCTTGCCCAACGCCGTTTTCGGCAGTTCTTGCGTGAAAATGATTTCGCGCGGTGCCTTAAAACGGGCGAGCTGCGATTGGACATGCGCCAACAGCGGTTCGGCTTCGATCCGGGTCCTCGGTCGCCTGATCACGTAAGCGATCGGTACTTCTTCCCAGCGCGGATCGGGGCGACCGACGACGGCGCATTCGGCGACATCCGGATGGCCCATGAGCACACGCTCCACTTCCGCCGGATAGATATTCTCTCCGCCGGAGATGATCAGGTTCTTCTTGCGGTCATGGACCCAAAAATATCCATCGGCGTCGCGGCGGCCGATGTCACTAGTGCGATACCAACCATTACTAAAAGCCTCACGCGTTGCCTGTTGATCGTTCCAATATCCGCAGAAGACGTTGGGCCCGCGTACTGCGATCTCGCCTGGGGTGCCGGGCGGCAATTTGCTGCCGGCATCATCGATGATCGCCGCTTCGCAGCAAAGGCCGGGCAGGCCGCTTGACCCCTCAGGCACGAGATCCGCGCCGAGCTTCGTATACACAGCGATGGGAGAGGTCTCCGTCGAACCGTAAACCTGCAAGACGGGCACTCCGCGCGCAACAAAGCGCTCGACAAGGCGCTGAGGCACCATCGTCGATCCGGTACAGATTGCTTTGAGCGCGGATAGGTCCGTGCTTGCCCATCGTGGATGGTCGATCAGCGCTCGCATCATGGCAGGCACCAAGGCTGCTAGCGTGGGCCGGTCATGCTCGAACGCATCAAGCGTTGCCTCTGGCGTAAAGCGGCTTTGGATTGTCACCGTCGCGCCGTGATGCAAACTCGGGGTCGTCTGGATGTTCAGGCCGCCGACATGGAAGAGCGGCAAAACAGTCAAGGCGTGGTCAGTCGAGGTTAGGTCATGCATGTGCTGACTCATAACCCCGTTCCATAGCAACGCTTCTTGACGCAGCACAGCGCCTTTCGGCCGCCCCGTGGTGCCCGAAGTATAGACGATCAGAAGTGGGCAGGACAGGTCCGCACGTGGATTGCGTCCGTCACCACAGTCTCCGTCTAGAAGGTCGTCCAACCTGCTTCCGCCGAGCGGGGCAAAGTCCAGCCCGACGAGGGAGATATCAGGAAGTGGCCTCCTCAGAACCGGCAAGACTGCGTTGAAGGACTGCTCAAGCACGAGCACTTTTGCCCCGGAGTCGGACAGAATGAAGAGCTGCTCGGCGGCCGCAAGGCGCCAGTTCAATGGGACGAGGATTACGCCGAGCCGCGCGCAGGCATAGAGCAGCACCAGATAGTCAGGCCGGTTGAGGCTCAGGATCGCGATCCGGTCACCTCTCTCGATGCCGAGCTGGCTCTTGAGGGCGCGCGAGACCCGCTCGATCCGTCGATTGAAGCCGGAGTAGCTTAGAGTCTGTCCCTCGAAACGGATCGCGGCTTTGTCAGGAGCATACGCAGCGTTGCGCTCGATCAATGTGCAGAGATCCAACTCAATCTCCGTGTGATTGAGCTTCGCAAGAGACGTTGGTTCCGATGTAGTTCAGCCGAAGTTCGGAATGACTTCGGCGGGCCTCGATTGAGTGCTTCGGGTACCCTTTGTACAGGCTATGATCACGCGGTTTTTGCGGGACGAAGCGGTTCTTAATGGTTGTCATGCTGGTCTTTTGACAGACAGGCTCGCCGCACATATACGCCGATCTGGGATCTCCATCTTTGAAGCCGACAATGGCCCGGCATTGGCCTTCAATGTGGTCGATCAACAGGATCTTCTTGACGCCGTCCGGCTCTTTCAACTTGCTGCTCCAGAATGCCACGCCATATCTTCCGATGTCGCGCCGGTCACGCCCAGCGACACTTGCAGCTCAAGTCTCTTGAAAACCTCCGCGGTCGTATGGGCTGTCGCGCACTTGCGCGAGGAGAAGGCCAAGCCAGCGCCGGGAAAGTGGTGTGAACCGAGCGAAACGTTGTTTCTTCGAACTGATTTCGGTAGGTGGTCCCGCCGTTCGGTTTCAAATTCGGGAAGCGGCGGCGCCCTGCAAGGGCTTGGGATCGAGGCCTACGCTGATCTCTTCTGGCATCATCGTCTCGCGGGCGACTCGCTTTGGGATAGCCGCATAGTATCGGTTCTGGAATGCCGGGCCGTTCACAACGACCTGCGAGCCGTAGTGCCGCGATCAAGACACGCTGCACAACCATCTCGACCGACTTGCTGTCGGGGATGAGGATCATGACCAACCATTCAGCGTGGGTTCTGACCCGGTGAGACATTCGCAATCCTTCACAATCCCGACGGCAGACGAAGACACGCGCCGATCTTAAGATCGTACAACTTAACGTTACGTCCGATTCAAGCCCTTTCGGCAACCCGTATGAACAGGCCAAAACTCTCAGGCTTGCCGGGAAAGCGCTGCCGAGCGGTGTCCTGTCGACAGCAATTCTGCGCCACGATCTACGTCAGAAAGTCGCCCTCCCATTGAGACTAGGCTCGAAGCAGATGAGCCCGCTGTCAGAAACGCCCGCGCTTGCGCGATCGGGCGCCCGTCGTCTTCGCAGCCGATATCGGGTGTGACGTCCGCTGCGTCGTACTTCAGTCGCATCTGTCCGGCGCTGACGCGGCAACGCCCAGGGCGGGATCCGACGATCGTGTTCGACACGTCGGCCTGATGGCAGGGCAGCTTATGACCTTGCGTCGTTCGAACGAGCCACGCGAATGTCCGAGCGTACCTTCATCCGGTGCACGTCGTGACCGTGGGCTCCTCTGGTGCGGAGATCATTGCAGTGTCTGATAGAGGCGATAGAGGAGCCGGGCGCGCGGCTCAATCGACGATATGTAGAGTTGCTCATAATGCGTATGGGCTCCCTTGCCGTCAACGCCGAGACCGTCGAGAGTTGCGGTATGCGGCGCGGTGAAATTGCCGTCCGAGCCGCCACCGCTGGAGACGTCGAGCAACTTGAAGCCGAGTTCGGCGGCGATTCCCTTGGCGTGTTCGTAAAGTTCGGCGCCGGCGTTGCTCTTTCCATACGGCGGACGGTTCAATTCGCCGGTGACCTTCACGCTGACGCCCTTGGTGCGCGAGGTGATGCCGAGGATCTTCGGCACCAGCTCTTCGGCGTCAGCCATGGTCGGCACCCGCATGTCGACCTCCGCATAGGCCTCTTCGGCGATCACGTTCGGCTTGGTGCCGCCGCGGACGACGCCGACATTGACGGTAACGCCGCGCTTGAGATCGTTCATCGTCTCCAGGGTCTGGATCACATTGCCGAGTTCGCGGATCGCGCTGCAGCCGTCCTCGGGGCGCGCGCCGGCGTGGGCCGGCGTGCCTTTGACGAAGACGTCGAATCGCGCAACGCCCTTGCGTCCGGTGACGATCTTACCGCCGTCGCGCGCGGGCTCGGTCACGAGCACATACTTGGCCTTGCGGCCCTCGGCCTCGATCAACGCCCGCGAGGTCGGGCTGCCGATCTCTTCGTCCGATACGTAGAGCTGGGTGATGCCGAGCGGCGGGCGGACATCATCGGCGCAAATTCGCCGGAACGCGTGATAGGCGAGATAGGCGCCGCCCTTCATGTCGTAAATGCCGGGGCCGAATGCCCTGTTGCCCTCGATCTTGAACGGCAGGCGCTCGATGAATCCCATCGGATGAACTGTGTCGAGATGACTCAGCACAAGAATGCCCGGTACGCCTTGCCCCCAGGACGAGCGCGTGACCAAATGATCGCCGCAGCCGTCACGCCCCGCAAGGCGCTCGACCGTGGCCGACAAGTCACGATAGCCCGACGCCACGAGATCAGCCAGTTTGTTAAGCTGATCCGGCCGCTCCGTTGGAGACTCGATCTCGACCCAGTGGCGGATGCCGTCGAGAATCACCGCGGTTTCAAACGGGTTGTTGGACATAGTTGTCTGACGCCCTTGAATTCGACTTTCATCGTTCGCAGAAGATCATGATAAAGATGCATTCAGCCGTATCATGATCTGGCGCGAAGGCCTTCAGAGCCGCCAACTGTTGGGTCAGGTTGCCTCTGAAGTCTGGTCTTGCCGCGGGCAATGATGCTACGCGGGTTGAAATAACGGAGCTACCAAGATTGGTAGGATGCAATTATGCGAGCTCAAGAGCCCTTACCGTTTTGGCTGTTCTAGTGAGCTGTAGCTGTTCTGATCAGGAAATCCTTCGATGGCTGCGCAGCCTTGAACATGTCGATGCCAGGCCGGGGAGATGGAACCCGACGTTGAGCGTTTTATAATCACTTCGCAAGATGAGTATAATGCCGGTTAACCTTGGTTCAGCGGTTGAATCGGCGCGCCAGCTCCGTGACTGGTAAAGGTTGCCAGGCACCCCTTGTGTTCCATGTCTGCCTCGGACGCGCTCTTGTTCGTATCAAGAGGCATCCAGCATGAGCCGGTATCTCACCTTTTGTGCTCGTGCAGGGGGCGCGGCTCGCGGAAAAATACGATAGTGCCTCCGTGACGCAAATCATGAAAATGCAGATCATCGATCTTTAACTCGTCGCAGGCTCGCGTGAACGCCCGCACTCATTGAACGGTGCTTGCAAGCGACTCGCACTCAATCAAGCAGCAAGGTTCGAAGCGCGCCCCGGAAGTTGATCAATGGATTGCCGTGGCCTACCCGGGTCGCGATAATTCGCCCGATAAAGATCGTATGTGTGCCAACCAGCTTGTGGTCGTACAAAACGCATTCGAGCGCACAAAATGCGTTCGGCAATAGCGGTACATCGAGGAAGCCCTGTTCCCAGGGCGCGGTATCGAAGCGGTGAACACCTTTCGCGCCCTCCTGACCGCCAAAACGTAGCGCAAGGTCCTCCTGGTCGCTGCGGAGAAGACTGATTCCAAAACTGCGACTGGCGAGTATCCCGTCATGCGCCTCGGAGCCGGCATTTATGCCAACGAGCAGGCACGGCGGCTCCATGCAAATGGACGTCACAGAACTAACCGTCAGTCCACGCCGTTCGGCGGCCGTTCCGGTCGCCACGATGGCGACACCGCCCACCACATTTCGCATGGCCTCACGGAACTCTGTCGCTTGGACAGACGGAATATCCCGAATCCTAGGAGGAGACTGGTGGTGGCTCATGACCTACCTCTGGAGTTGTACTCCAATTCTGGTGTTTCCGTTACGAGCAGATGACCTTGATCCCTTTGCGCCTGCTATTGGGCGCGCGGTGTTGAATTTGTGCGACCAATGGCCGCCGCTTTTGCCGGGCAGCTCAGC
>NZ_JACMYP010000048.1 GCF_020889705.1 Bradyrhizobium altum
GCCGACCAACCGGCCGGTGCCGGGTGCCACGGTCGACATCTATCGCGTGTCGGCGGAAACCGGCGAGCGTATCGGCGGCCCGCTGCACAGCTCGCAGACCGGCGCCGACGGCCGCTGGGGGCCGGCGCAGGTCGATCCATCCTGGCCGCTCGAATTGGTGCTGACCTCGCCTGATGCAGTGACGACGCATATCTATCGCTCGCCGTTTCCGCGCTCGTCCGAGATCGTGCACCTGCGCGCGGCACGACCGCTGCTGCCTGCCGATGCCGGTGCCGGCGCAATCGTGCTGATGTCACGGCCGCGCGGCTATTTCGGGCTGCCGCGCGATATCGTGCTGCTGGACGGCAAGGAACCGGCCGATGTCAAATCCGGCGTGCCGACCGATGCGGTGACGACGTTGCGGCTCGCCGCAGCCGATCTCGGCCGTCCGGTCGCTGCGATCTTCAATGGGGAGCGCATCGTGGCGCGGGCCTGGCCGGCGTCGGAGAATCGGATTGCAGTCGCCGAGCTGACTTATTAGGTCTGGTGCAGGGTCCGCGCGCCTTCATGGCGCCGGGATCGCATGGCCGGATCGGCCGTTGCGTGAGGCAGGAAGCGAGGACCATGAGCATAGCCGAAGTCTACGACATCACGGTCACGCGGCGTCCCCTGGTCCCGCCCGCGCCGCCACGCGCGCCCGACGACATGGGTGCGTTCGAGCGGATGCGGGTGATGCGCAACTCGCCGATCGAAACCTGGGGCCAGCGCGCCTATGAGGACGACATCGTCCAGGGCCGCTTTCTCGGCCGCTCGAGCTTCATCCTCAACACGCCGGATGCGATCCGCCATGTGCTGGTCGACAATTACGAGAACTACACCCGCACGCCGGCCGGCATCCGCGTGCTGCGTCCGATGCTGGGCGAGGGACTGCTGATCGCCGAGGGCCGCGCGTGGAAGCATCAGCGCCGCACGCTGGCGCCGGCGTTCACGCCGCGCGCGGTGACGACGCTGGTGCCGTACATGATCGCGGCGGTCGACGAGACCATCGCCAAGCTGAAGGCCGCGAGCGGCGGCCCGGTCGATCTGCGCGAGGTGATGCAGCGCATGACGCTGGAGATCGCCGGCCGCACCATGTTCTCGTTCGGCATGGATCGCCACGGCGCCGCGCTGCGCGACTTCGTGATGGAGTATGGCGACACGCTGGCGCGGCCGCACATGCTCGACCTGGTACTGCCCCTGAGCTGGCCGACCCTGCAGGATTTCCGGCGCGCCCGTTTCCGCAAGCGCTGGACCGCGTTTGTCGGCCAGCTGATGGCCGAGCGTCGCGCCGCCGGCAAGGACGACAACGCGCCGGGGCGCGACCTGTTCGACCTGATGGGCGCCGCGCGCGATCCTGAAACCGGCGAGGCCTTCACCGACGCCCAGCTCGGTGACCAGGTCGCGACCATGATCCTGGCCGGTCATGAGACGACCGCCACCGCGCTGTTCTGGGCGCTCTATCTGCTGGCGCTCGATCCCGAGACCCAGGAACAATTGGCAGCAGAAGTCAGGAGCGTGACGACGTCCGGCGCGCTCGACATCGAGCGGCTGAAATTCACCCGCGCGGTGATCGACGAAACCATGCGGCTTTATCCGCCGGTGTTCCTGATCGCGCGTGCGGCTGGTGGTCCCGACACCATCGCGGGCCGTCCGGTCAGGAAGCATGACGTAATCCTGATCGCGCCGTGGCTGCTGCACCGGCATGAAAAGCTGTGGCGCGAGCCGAACGCGTTCGTGCCGCAACGTTTCATGACGGAGACGCCGCCCGATCGCTTCGCCTATCTGCCGTTCGGGGTCGGTGCGCGGGTCTGTATCGGCGCGCATTTCGCGCTGGTCGAGGCGACGCTTGCGCTTGCGCGGATCATCGGCACGTTCCGTGTCGCGCTGGCGGACAAGGATCCGGTGCTTCCGATCGGCGTGGTGACGACACAGCCGAACCGCTCCCCGGTGTTCACGATCAAGCTGCGCTGACCTTGCGCGGCGGTGTCCCAATGCTCATCTACAGCGGGTTGACTCTTCGTCGAATCGTCATCCCGCTCTATCTCTTTGTTTTGAGCATGATCTTTGCGGAAAACCGCTACACACCTTTCCGGATCATGCTCTAGGGGCTCACCATGAGCGATACGCAAGCCCACTTCGCAGTCCTCAGGCAGACGACCGATCCGGCCGTCGTCGATGCCATGCAGCAACTGATCGCGGACGGCCATGACCGCGAGCTCAATCGTATCAACGTTCTGGATTTCGCGGGCCGCACCGGGCTCGACCAGGAGAAGGTGATCTCCGGCTTCCTGCATGCTTCGCGGCTCGGCCTGTTCGACATGAGCTGGAACGTGCTGTGTCCGGGCTGTGGCGGCGTGCTCGACGCCCACACCACGCTGAAGTCGCTGCGCCATGACGACTACAATTGCGCGCTGTGCGCAGCCGGCTACGAGGCCTCCGTCGACGAGCTGGTCGAGGTTGCCTTCACGGTCAGCCCGCGGGTCCGTCACATCGCCGCGCACGAGCCGAACACGCTGCCGATCTGGGAATATTTCCGACAGATGTTCTGGAGTTCCGGGATCGAGTTCGACGAAAGCGCGGTGTCGACCCTGATCAACGAGGTGACGCTGGAGGGGCTCGAGCTGCCGCCCGGCGAAAAGGCGATCCTGTCGCTCAATCTGCCCAATCAATTCGTCATCGTGTTCGAGCCGGTGACGCATTCGGCGCACTTCTTTGCTGTCGAGGGCGAGCCGACCACCGAGCGCCAGCAGTTCTCGATCGCGTTCAACAAGTCTCATGCGCCGACCGGCACCTCGACGATGCGGCCGGGGCCGCTGCGGCTCTCGCTGGAGAATCACGCCGACGTTCGCGTGCTGCCGTCGGTGTGGATCGCGGGCGATCCGCTGCACAAATTGCTCGGCAAGCGCAAGCCGATCCTCACTGCGAAGCGGATGCTGTCGAACCAGACCTTCCGCGACGTGTTCAAGGCCGACAACCTCACCGTCGACCAGCGGCTGAAGATCACCGCGCTGACCTTCCTGTTCACCGATCTCAAAGGATCGACCGCGCTCTATGAGCGGGTCGGCGATCTCGCCGCGTTCGACCTGGTGCGCGCGCATTTCCACGCGCTGCTCGAGATCATCGCCTCCGAACACGGCGCAGTCGTGAAGACGATCGGCGATGCCGTGATGGCAACCTTCATCCGGCCCGAGCACGCATTGTCGGCGGGCCTGCGGATGCGGGCCGCGATGAAGCAGCTCAACACCGAGCGCGGCAAGGAAGATCTGATCGTCAAGATCGGCATCCATGAGGGGCCGTGCCTCGCGGTGACGCTTAACGAGCGGCAGGATTATTTCGGCCAGACCGTGAATATCGCCGCACGGGTGCAGAGCCTGTCGACGTCACAGGAAATCCATTTGACCCAGCCGGTGATGGAAGCAGCGGAGGTCGCGGGCATCCTCGATCGCGCGGCGATCAAGCCGATCCAGAAGGAAGCGGCGCTGCGCGGCATTGCCGACAAGCTCGTGGTGTACGAGATACCGTAGTCACATTGCCGATACGTAATGCTTGCTGAAACGTAATGCCGCAGCGGGAACCCGCGCGGATTGCGTCGGTCCTGTTTCCACGCCATATAGATTTCAACAGCGCATGGTCCGGAAAAGTGCGTAGCGGTTTTCCGGACAGATGCTCAATCAAAGCTTCCAGGCTTCATCCCACAGAGAGAGCGATGCTCGACGGACTCCGCCAATTCATTGCCGATATCGTCTCCCCCGATGCCCAGGCTGACCGCGCCTTCGATGACGGCGACTACCGCCTGGCGGCGACCGCGCTATTGGTACATGTCGTCTCACTGGATGGTGAGCCGACGCCGGCCGAGACGCGCAAGCTGCACAGCCTGATCGAGAGCCGCTTTCAGCTCGATCCCGGCACCGCCGACAAGTTGATCGCCTCCGCCATGCGCGTCGAAGGCGAGGCCGTGGATCTCTATCACTTTACCAGTGTGATCATGCGCTCGGTGAATGAGGAGGGACGGCTGCGCATCGTCGAGATGATGTGGGAGCTGGTCTATGCCGACGGCCAGGTCAGCGAGTTCGAGGACAATGTGGTCTGGCGCGCGCCGATCTGCTCGGCATTTCCTCGCGCGACCGCATCGATCTCAAGCACCGGGTCGCCGAGAAGCAGGCGGAGCTGCCAAAGGGCCCCTGGGGCACGGCAGACGCGGCAATCTGACACGGCTGCCGGCGCAGGCGGACGCCCCCCTGCCGGCGTTGCGGATGACGAAATTTTAATGTCCGCCGCGATTGTGGGCGATCCGACTGAAAATCGGTCGTTTCGTCACGAAACCAGCGGCCCCGCCGCTATCCACAAGCCCATACGCGGCTTGCGTCACACCGCATCCCTATGCTCTCGTCGCCCCGTTGGGGACCTCACTAGAATTTGCAGTAAGAGCTTGAAACGTGACTGAGCGTGTGACGCTGATAACCGGGGCATCGGCGGGCATAGGCACCGAACTGGCGCGCGTGTTTGCATCGAATGGTCACCGCGTGGCGCTGGTGGCGCGGCGCGCCGATCGCCTGAAGACGCTTGCCGACGAGCTCGGTGCCAAGGGCGGCGCGGCGCCGATCGTGATTCCCTGCGATCTGCAGCAGACCGATGCCGGCGACAGGATCGCGCAGGCCCTGACCGAGGCCGGGGTCGAGGTCGAATATCTGGTCAATAATGCCGGCTTCGGCCTGTTCGGCCTTGCCGTGGAGCGCGACCGCGCCGAACAGCTCGACATCATCAACGTCAATATCCGCGCGCTGACCGACCTGACGCTGCGCTTTGCCGACCAGCTGATCCGCAACCGCGGCGGCATCCTCAATCTCGGTTCGATCGCCGGATTCCTGCCGGGCCCTGGCATGGCCGTGTACTATGCCAGCAAGGCCTATGTGCTGTCGTTTTCCGAGGCGTTGCGCTGCGAACTGGCGCCGAAGGGCGTGCGCGTCACCGTGGTTTGCCCGGGTCCCGTGCCGTCCGAATTCCAGGACCGCGCCGGCTTTGCCCCCGGATTCGATTCCGCCATCCTCGACGTCGCGCCGGCGGAGGTCGCCCGCCAGGCCTATCGCGGTCTGATGGCCAACAAGCGCGCCGTGCTGCCCGGCGCCTTCATCAAAATGGTGCCGTTCCTGCTCCGGCTGTTTCCGCGCTCCTTCATCCTGACCGCGGTCGGCGGATTTCAACTCCGCAAGCGCTAGCTTCACCGGAAAGCGCCCTTCATCGCCGTTAAGGCTGTTTCTGGCCCGCGATTTGCTTCGCACGGGTGTGCGCAAACTCACACGATGTTAACGACCACTTAGCTATGATCGTGCCTTACGTGCCGAAACTTTAAGCAGAGGCAATGTCGTTCCGGTCTGACCAATGCCGTGTCGTGGTGCCCTTCGCGAGTCGAAGGCCGGCCGCGGTCACGCCCAAGGATCAGATTGCGCATCGGATCTCGGACCAGGCGTCGCTGCGGCCGGTGCTGGTGGTCCTGCATCAGGAGACATCGACCCCCGGCCGGATCGGCAACGCCCTGCGCGCCCTGGGCTACCCCCTCGACATCCGCCGTCCGCGTTTCGGCGACGCGCTGCCCGACACGCTCGAGGCGCATGCCGGCGCGGTGATCTTTGGTGGTCCGATGAGCGCCAACGATCCCGACGACTATGTGCGGCGCGAGATCGACTGGATTTCAGTTCCGCTGCGCGAGCAGCGCCCGTTCCTCGGCATCTGCCTCGGTGCGCAGATGCTGGCGCGGCAACTCGGCGCCAAGGTCGCCCCGCATCCGCAAGGCCGCGTCGAGGTCGGCTATTACCCGATCCGGCCGACGGAGGCCGGTCGCGCGCTGTGCCCGGACTGGCCTGCGCGGGTCTATCACTGGCATGGCGAGGGCTTTCAATTGCCCACGGACGCGGACCTGCTCGCAACGGGCGATGATTTCCCGGTGCAGGCGTTCCAGTTCGGCAACGCCTTCGGCCTGCAATTCCATCCCGACGTGACCTACGCGATGATGCATCGCTGGACCACGCGCGGTTGCGCGCGGATGGATTCGCCGGGCGCGCAGCCGGGTCATCGGCACTTCGCCGAGCGCGCCGTGCACGATGCCGCCGAGCGCGCGTGGCTGAAGCATTTCATCGACGGCTGGATCGCGCGCGTGCCGCGGCCGGTGATGCTGCAGGCCGCGGAATAGCCGCCGCGCGGAATTTCGCGCGTCACACGACACGGCTTTTCATTTTCGCTTCTGTGCTAGTCTCGCAACGGCCGCGCGCGGCGCCGCATGGTCGCGCGAATTCAGAACAACAAGACAAACACAACAACACGTACAGGGAGAGATCGCCGTGAGCTACGAACACATCCTCTATGAGGTCAGCGACAGGATCGCGACCATCACGCTCAACCGCCCCGACCGCATGAATGCGTGGACCGCGATCATGGAGCGCGACGTGCGCCACGCGATGGAGGCGGCGGCCAATGACGACAATGTTCGCGTCATCGTGCTGACCGGCGCGGGCCGCGGCTTCTGCGCCGGCGCCGACATGGAAGCGTTGAAGGGGATCGATCCCAACGAGGTCAGGCGCGGCGAGAACATTCCGTTCGACATGAACCGCCGCGCCGACTGGCAGACGCGCTACGCCTACTACCCCGCCATCAAGAAACCCGTGATCGCGATGCTCAACGGCGCCACGGCCGGCATCGGCCTGGTCCACGCGCTGTATTGCGACCTGCGCTTCGCGGCCGACAGCGCGGTGTTCACCACCGCCTTCGCGCGGCGCGGCCTGATTGCCGAGCACGGCATCAGCTGGATGCTGCCGCGCATCGTCGGCCACGCCAACGCGCTCGATTTGTTGATGTCGGCGCGGCGCGTGCCGGCTGCGGAGGCGCTGCGCATCGGCCTCGTCAACCGGCTCTCTTCGCCGGAGAAGCTGCGTGAGGAAACCTATGCCTATGCCCGCGATCTCGCCGATCTCGTCTCGCCGAGCGCGATCGCGACTATCAAGCGCCAAGTCTACGACGTGCCGTTCCAGACCCTCGCTGAAGCCACCATCGATGCCAACCGCGAAATGCAGATCGCGTTGAAGGGCAATGATTTCAGGGAAGGCGTCGCGAGTTTTGTGGAGAAGCGGCCGCCACGGTTTACGGGGACGTGAGGAGGAGGGGGGCCTGGTTAGAAGTCCGTCTTCGCCCTCTGGACTTCGCCGGACACCACCTTCGCTCTTCGGGCTCTGCGCAGCTGCGCCACGCGTAGCCCGAAGGGCGAAGCGTGGTGGAGCCAGGCGGGATCGAACCGCCGACCTCGTCATTGCGAACGACGCGCTCTCCCAGCTGAGCTATGGCCCCATTGCGGCCGGGTGTTGCTGAGTATCCCGGCCGTCAGTCGGGCGCCATTTACAGTCCCGCCCAAGGCCAAGTCAAGAACGGTGAAACAACGGTTTTCGGCCCGTCCCGCCGGGAACTTCCCTTGTTTGCGGGGGGACGAACCGATATTTAGAGCATGATCCGGACCCGGCGGGCCGCGCCAGCAAAAAGTGCGTCGCGGCTTTCCGAAAAGATCCTGCTCAAACAAGAAGCGCGCTGGCGGCCCAGTCCGGTCTCGTTGCGCTTCACCTGGTCGTCCCACCCGCGAGCCCCCATCATATGCGCGCTGTTCTCGACATCGTCATCATCGTCCTCGACCTCTATGTCTGGCTCTTGATCGCCTCCGCCATCCTGTCCTGGCTGATCGCCTTCAATGTGGTCAACACGCGCAACCAGTTCGTCTCCGCGGTGGCCGAGTTCCTGTACCGGATCACCGAGCCGGTGCTGCGGCCGATTCGCAACGTGATGCCGAATCTGGGCGGTCTCGATATCTCGCCGATCATCGTGATTCTGATCATTATGTTCATCCAGCGGGTGATCGCCTATTACGTCTATCCGAACGTGATCTGATCCCTCGCGATCGACCCTTGCTGATGGAGCCCTGGCGATGGATCCTTGGCGCTATTCCACCGGGGGCATCAGCATCGCCTTGCGCGTGACGCCGCGCGGCGGCCGCGACGACATCGACGGGATCGAGACGCTGGCCAACGGCCGCTCGGTGGTGAAGGTGCGGGTCCGCACCATTGCGGAAGGCGGCGAGGCCAACCGTGCGGTGACCGAGCTGCTGGCCAAGGCGCTCGGCGTGCCCAAGGCCAGGGTGAAGCTGTTGTCCGGCGCCACCTCGCGGCTGAAGCAGGTGGCGGTGGACGGCGACCCGAAAGGGCTTGGCGAAACATTGCGGAAGTTGACGGCGGCCGGGCCGAACCAGCAAACAAGGGACTGACATGACTGCCCGCATCATCGACGGAAAAGCCATCGCCGCCGAGCTTCGCGCCCGCGTCGCCGATGAGGTCGCCCGCGTCAAGCGCGACCATGCGCTCACACCAGGGCTCGCCGTCGTGCTGGTCGGCCATGATCCGGCGAGCGAGGTCTATGTCCGCAGCAAGCACACCCAGACCCAGGCCGCAGGGATGGCCTCGTTCGAGCACAAGCTGCCGGAGGATGTGTCGCAGGCCGATCTGCTGGCGCTGATCGCACAGCTCAACCGCGATCCCCAGGTGCACGGCATCCTGGTGCAGCTGCCGCTGCCGAAATCGCTGCACACCGAGACCATCATCAATGCGATCGACCCGGCCAAGGACGTCGACGGCCTGCATCCGAACAATGCCGGCCGGCTCGCCGGCGGCCTTGCCGCGCTGTCGCCTTGCACGCCGCTCGGCTGCATCATCCTGACCAAGAGCGTACACCCCTCGCTCGAGGGCATGAACGCGATCGTGATCGGCCGCTCCAATCTGGTCGGCCGTCCGCTGGTGCAATTGCTGCTGAACGAGAACGCGACGGTGACGATCGCGCATTCGCGCTCGCGCGGCCTGGCAAAGCTCTGCGCGCAGGCTGATCTGGTCTATGCGGCGGTTGGCCGTCCGGAGATGGTGCGCGGCGATTGGCTGAAGCCGGGCGCGACCGTGATCGATGTCGGCATCAACCGCATTCCGGTTGCGGGCGGCAAGCCGAAACTGGTCGGCGACGTCGCATTCCAGGAAGCGCTCAATGTCGCCGGCGCAATCACGCCGGTGCCCGGCGGCGTCGGCCAGATGACGGTGGCGTGCCTGTTGGTCAACACACTGCGCGCCGCCTGCGCGATTGCCGGCCTGCCGGCGCCTGCGGTGTAGTTTCCTTCCTTACCTCGCCCCGCTTGCGGGAAGAGGTCGGATTGCGTCGTCAGATGCAATCCGGGTGAGGGGGTACAGGTCTCTCGACGTTCGCAACTCGCGGAGGCAGCCCCTCACCCCGGCCCTCTAAGAGAGAGCTTCGCTCGTCTCGACCCCGCAAGAGCGGGGCGAGGGAGTCTAGGCAGCGCGCCTACTTCTTCTTCGCGCGCTCGATGCCTTCGAGGATCAGCTTGCGGGCTTCGTCGGCGTCGCCCCAGCGCAGCACCTTCACCCACTTGCCCTTCTCGAGATCCTTGTAGTGCTCGAAGAAGTGCCGGATCTGCTGCAGCGTGATGTCGGGCAGATCGCTGTAGTTGTGCACCTTGTCGTAGCGCTGGGTCAGCTTCGACGACGGCACCGCGATGATCTTCTCGTCACCGCCGGCCTCGTCCTCCATCAGCAGCACGCCGACCACGCGGACGCTCATCACCGCGCCCGGCACGATCGCGCGGGTGTTGACGATCAGCACGTCGCAGGGATCGCCGTCGCCCGACAGCGTGTGCGGGATGAAGCCGTAATTGCCGGGATAGCGCATCGGCGTGTAGAGGAAGCGGTCCACCACCAGTGTGCCGGCCTCCTTGTCCATCTCGTATTTGATGGGCTCGCCGCCGACGGCAACCTCGATGATGACGTTGACGTCGTGGGGCGGATTTTTTCCGATCGATATGGCGTCGATACGCATGGATTGCTCCGCGTGGCCTTTGGAAGTGGAGAACGATGTGATTTTTTGCTTGGCGCCGCCAGGCCGCGAAACAGCATCAGGCCCGGCCTTGGGAGCCGGGCTGGCCGTCGCGCGCAAACGCTTAGGCTGTTTAGCCTTGCTGCAGCTGCGAGAGAAGCAGGATTTTCAGTTGCTCCAGGCGAAAGCGACCTTGTCGAGCGACTTCGGCCCGAACCGCTCCGAGGAGCGCGCCACCATGCGGCCGCCCAGCGCGCGGTAAAACTCGGTCGCCGGCTCGTTGTCGGAGAGCGCCCAGATCACCATGGTCTTCAGGCCGCTCTGCAGGAGGTCGCGGCGGGCTGCGGCGAACAGGCGCCGGCCGAAGCCGAGGCCCTGGAATTCCGGCCGCAGGTAGAGCTCGTAGATCTCGCCTTCGAAATGCAGGCTGCGGGCGCGGTTGCGGCCGTAATTGGCGTAGCCCGCGATCCTGTCGCCGAACACCAGCACGCTGACGCGGCTGCCCTTGCGGATGGCGCTGTCCCACCACTGTGGGCCACGGCGATTGATCAGCTTTTCGAGTTCGGCGCCGGGGATGATTCCCTGATACGCCGAGCGCCAGGCTTCGTCATGGGTAGACGCCACCGAGGCCGCGTCTGCAGCTTTGGCCGGCCGGACCTCGATTAGCGTTGTGCTCATGCGTCCAATCAAAGCAAGTCAGCGGGCCGCCTTCAAGGTCCATCGTTAATTATCAGTTAACGTGTGGATTTTTTGCATCAGTGTCATGAAAACTTGTTCCGAAAGAGGACACTTGCGGGGTTCAAGCGACCAATCGCGGGTCCAGCCCTGTGCAAAGCGTGAATCGCCAGCCCAGTATGACACTGCCGTCGTATGAAAAAGCTCATTCGAAGCTGATTCGCCGCCAGCATTCTGTGAGCGAATCCAGGCGCAATTTGGGTACTCCGAGTGCGCTGCGCCTGCGCCGACGCAGTGGATTTTCGGCGCGCCCGGCCTATGGCAGCGGCGGTATTTGTACGCGCCGAAACCGGCCTGACCACGAGCGAACTGCGATGACGCTCTACTTCCTGATCAAATATCTGCATGTGCTCGGCGCCATCGTGATCCTCGGCACCGGGACCGGCATCGCCTTCTTCATGCTGGCGGCGCATCGCACGCAGGATGCGGCTTTCATCGCGCGCACGGCGGCGACCGTCGTCATCGCGGACATGATCTTCACGCTGAACGCCGTGCTGCTGCAGCCGGTCAGCGGCGGACTGCTGATGATGCTGTCCGCCACAAGCCTGACCGAACGCTGGCTGTTGGTTTCGCTGGCGCTCTACGCGTTGGCCGGCGCGTTCTGGGTTCCCGTCATCTTCATGCAGATGGAGATGCGCGACCTCGCGCAGGCGGCCGCAGAGAAGGGTCTTCCGCTGCCGCCGCGTTACTCCGCGCTGTTTCGCCGCTGGTTCCTGTTCGGGATTCCCGGCTTCGGATCGGTGATGATTATCCTGTGGCTGATGATCGCGAAGCCATTTTAGCGCACGAGCCGACTCCCATGAGTGACGACGCATCACACAACATCCTCGTGCTCGGCGCGTCAGGATTGATCGGGCGCTACCTCACCGACGATCTGAGGACGCGCGGCTTTCATGTGATCGGGATCGCGCGGCATTTCACCCCGGCGCAAAAGATGAGCGCGGCCGACCTCGAGCTTCCCGTGATGTCGATGGATGCTGCGGCGCTGACGCAGCTGCTTCGTACCCACGAGGCAGACGTTGTCGTGAATTGCCTCGGCGTGCTGCAGGATGGTCCGGGCAGCAACACCCGCGCGGTGCATCGCGATTTCGTGGCGTGTCTGTTGGCGGCGATCCGTGACAGCCATCGTGCCGTCCGTCTCGTCCATATCTCGATTCCGGGCACGGATAGTGAGGATCGCACAGCTTTCAGCACCACCAAGCGCGAGGCCGAACGGCTGATCGCGGCGTCAGGGGTCGCGCATGCAATCCTGCGCCCGGGCTTTGTCATCGCGCCTTCGGCCTATGGCGGCAGCGCCATGCTGCGTGCGCTGGCGGCGCTGCCGGTCGATTTGCCGGCCGGCGAGGCCGCGCCGCCGTTCCAGCCGGTTGCGGTCGAGGATATCGCCGCCACCATCGCCTGGCTCGCGACGCGCGATATCACCGATGAAGCGGTGCGATCGGTGACATGGGATTTGATGCAGCCGCAGCTAATCTCGCTTGGCGGCGTCATCGCCCAGTTCCGCTGGTCGTTCGGCACGGCGAAACATGTCCGCATTCCGACGCCGCCGTTCCTGATCGATCTCGGCGCCCGCCTCGGCGATCTCTCGAGCCGCCTCGGCTGGATGCCGCCGCTGCGCTCCAATGCGATCGCCGAATTGCGCCGCGGCGTCACCGGCGATCCCAGAGCCTGGATGGCGGCGACCGGCATCGTGCCGAAGACCATCGCGCAAGCCGTCGGCGGCCGCCCGGCGACCATTCAGGACAAATGGTTTGCCCGGCTGTTCCTGATCAAGGCGCTGATCTTCGCAAGCCTCGTGCTGTTCTGGGGCGCGTCCGGCTTCATCGCGCTGGTCATCTCCTACGACGCCGCAGCCGGCATCCTGGGCGCGCACCATTTCCCGCCTGCCCTGGTCGGACCGATGACGGTGCTGACCAGCCTGATGGACATGAGCATCGGTGTGCTGATCGCCTTCCGTCGCACCGCGGCGTTCGGTCTCGTTGCAGGCACCGTCGCCTCGCTCGGCTACATGGCCGGATCCGCGATCCTGACGCCCGATCTCTGGATCGAGCCGCTCGGCGCGCTGGTGAAGACCGGGCCCGCAATCGTGCTGATGCTGGTCGCGTTGCTGACATTGGATAACCGATGCGTTTCAAGCGAAGTGGGAACCGGCTCGCGTGAAGAAAACGCGTCGAAGGAAATCAAGATGAGCAAGTGGCCCGACGACGACGTGATCCTCTACGATGGCGTCTGCATCTTCTGCTCGCGCTGGGTCCGCTTCGTCATCGCGCGCGACACAACGCGCCGCTTCCGCTTCACGCCGATCCAGTCCGGTTACGGCACGCGGCTGGCAAAAACCTTCGGCATCGACCCCAACGATCCCGACACCAACGCGGTGGTCCATGGCGGCATCGCCTGGATGAAATCCGACGCCGCGCTGACGGTGCTGAGCCGTCTCCCCGGCTGGAGCTGGACCCGCGCGCTGTTCGCAGTACCCAAGCCGCTGCGCGACGCGGTCTACAGCCTCATCGCGCGCAACCGCTACAACATCTTCGGGAAGTACGAGACGTGTTTTCTGCCGGATGCGGATATGCGGGCGAGGGTTTTAGAGTAGGAGGCCCAAAGATCGGAGACTATCCAAATAGCAAGAGCCACTTTAGATTGAATGACGCTAAGATAGTTGTGCGCGAAGGTTTCGATTATGTCCAAGGCAGTTTTTACTTCAAAGGTTACTCCGAGCTACAAGGACCTGCCTGAAGCGAGGTATCACTTTCCGCGCACATATCTTAATTATGTCCAGCAGACTGTCGGCGATTACATCGTCTACTACGAACCACGAAGATCAAGCTCTGACCTCTCAAGTAGGGGAGGTCGTCAATCTTATTTCGGTGTTGCTCGCGTCAGTTCAGTGATTGAGGACGTCGAATTACCAGATCATTACTTTGCAATTATCGATAGCGCGACGTATCTGGATTTCGACACGGTCGTCCCGTTTCAGGAGCAGGGCGAGTACTACGAGAGTGCACTCGAGAAGGATGACGGCAGCACCAACAAGGGTGCGTTTGGTCGAGCTGTACGGCTCATCCCCGATAGTGAATTCGACCGGATATTGCGAGCTGGCTTTGCGCCAATTCTTGGCGAGGTGCCTTCGACGGAGGCGCCGTCACCACCCGGATATTCCGAACCGCCCACACCGTTCGAACGACCAGTTGTCGAAATGGTTGTTTCCCGGCCGTTTCGAGAAAAATCATTTATGCACAGCGTGCGAGCGGCCTATTCCAATAGATGTGCCATTACAGGCTTGCGGTTGATCAATGGCGGGGGCCGCCCCGAGGTGCAGGCCGCACACATTCAGCCAGTGGCGTCAGACGGACCCGACTCAGTTCGGAACGGGCTGGCGTTGTCCGGAACAGTGCACTGGATGTTTGATCGAGGGCTGATCTCGATTGGCGATGACTACAAGATACTAGTTTCTAAGAATCACGTTCCCGAAGATGCTGTTAGGCTTCTTAATCAAAGCGGATTGATCAATCTTCCGAAAGATCAGACCCTTTATCCAAACCCGCACTATCTGAAATTTCACAGAGACATTGTCTTCAAAAAGTGAGACGACTCACCAGTCGGGCAACTATTCTGGTTGGCTGGTCGCCGCCACCACTTCCTTCGCCGCCCTCTCGCCCGAGTCCCTTGCGCCATGCGCCGTCGAGAAGAAATGCGGCGAGGTGGCCTCTCCGGCGAAGAACAGCCGGCCGTCGACCGGTGCGGCCAGTACGGCGCGCTTGTCGGCGTGACCGGGCAGCGCGTGCGAGTAGGAGCCGCGGGCGAACGGGTCAAGCGCCCAGCGGGATTCGCTGAGCGGCTTCAGCTTGCGGCGGAAATCATTGCCGAGGAAGGAGACGATCTCGTCGACGCTGTGGGCGGCGATCGCGCCGTTGCCGGCATCTTCGAGCTCTCGCGCGAAGCGGCCGCCGAAGAAGCCCTCGATGCAGGGCTGGCCGAACGGGCGGATGTGATAGGTGCCCATCTCGGTGCGCATGGTGGCGCCGCGCAGGTTGCCTTCCTTGGGCAGCGCCTCGGGCTCGGCGAGCGCCAGCGTCACCTTGTCGGCGAGGCCGAGCGGCAGGCTGCGCGCGGCATCGAGCTTGCCCGGCAGCGCAGGGGAAAAGCGGATCGCCTCGTCGGCGATCAGGTTGGTCGGCACGGTGATGATCACCTTGTCCGCCTCAATCACGCCGCGCGATGTCTCGATGCGGATTCTCTTGCCGGAATGATCGATCAACCGGACCTCGCAATTGAGTGCGACCGATACTTGCTCGCCATAGGCCGCGACCAGCGCACCATAGCCGCGCTTGACGCGCCAATTGACGTTGCTGTCCTCATAGGCGTCGAAGTCGAGGATCGAGAGCTGGTCGAGCTCGCAGCCGTTCACATAGGTGGAGATCGCATCGATCATCGGGTTCCAGCGGTTGCCGGGCTCGAGATAGCGATCGGCGGATGCGTCCTTGCCGCCGCGCGCGGCCTGCTCGATGCGATCGTAAAACTGGTCGAGCGCAAGCATGAACGCGTCGCGGTCGGCCTGCAGGAATGCCTTGCCATAGGCGCGCTCGCGCCACGGCGGCAGGTCCTTGTTGAGCTCGAAGTTTAGTTGCTGGGCGATGCCGACAAAGCTGTTCTGGTCGGCCGAGTGCAGCCAGCCGCAGCCGACGTCGAACACCACGTCAGGCGCAGCCTGGATCGTATGCGCGCGGCCACCAAGACGGTCGCGGGCTTCCAGAACGATGGTGGAAAGGCCGGTGCCCTTCAGCGCATGCGCGGCGCCGAGGCCCGCAGCGCCGGCGCCGATGATGGCAACATCGACCGTGGAGGGAAGGGAACTCATGTCCCGGCTCTAGCACGTCTGGAAAGACGCCTGAAGTCACCACGCGCATAACTGTCATCACCCGTGAATGCGGGAGATCCAGTATTCCAGAGACGGCGATGATTGAGCCGATAGGCCGTACTGGATGCCCCGGTCAAGCCGGGGCATGACAGATGGGCTTAAGCTACAGCCTCCTTGGCCTTTTCGGCGCGCTTGCGGTCGTTCGGATCGAGATGCTTCTTGCGCAGCCGGATCGACTTCGGCGTCACCTCGACGAGCTCGTCGTCTTCGATATAGGCGAGCGCCTTTTCCAGGGTCATGCGGATCGGCGGCGTCAGGCGCACCGCTTCGTCCTTCGAGGTGGTGCGGATGTTGGTGAGCTGCTTGCCCTTCAGCACGTTGATCTCGAGGTCGTTGTCGCGGGTGTGCTCGCCGACGATCATGCCCTTGTAGACCTTCCAGCCCGGCTCGATCATCATCGGGCCGCGATCTTCCAGCTTGAACATCGCATAGGCCACCGCTTCGCCCTGGTCGTTCGAGATCAGGACGCCGTTGCGGCGGCCCTGGATCTCGCCCTTGTAGGCGGCATAGCCGTGGAAGATGCGGTTCATGATCGCGGTGCCGCGGGTATCGGTGAGCAGTTCGCCCTGGTAGCCGATCAGGCCGCGGGTCGGCGCGTAGAACACCAGCCGCAGGCGGTTGCCGCCGGACGGGCGCATCTCGATCATCTCGGCCTTACGCTCGCTCATCTTCTGCACCACGACGCCGGAATGCTCCTCGTCGACGTCGATCACGACCTCTTCGATCGGCTCCTGCCAGGCGCCGGTCGCCTCGTCCTTTTGCAGCACGACGCGCGGGCGCGACACCGAGAGCTCGAAGCCCTCGCGGCGCATGGTCTCGATCAGGATCGCAAGCTGCAATTCGCCGCGGCCGGAGACTTCCATCGAATCCTTGTCGGCGGCCTCGACGACACGCAGCGCGACATTACCCTCGGCCTCGCGCATCAGGCGGTCGCGGATCATGCGCGAGGTCACCTTGTCGCCTTCGGTGCCGGCGAGCGGCGAGTTGTTGACGATGAACGACATCGACACCGTCGGCGGATCGATCGGCTGCGCCGGCAGCGGCGTCTCGACCGTGGGGTCGCAGAAGGTGTCGGCGACGGTGCCCTTGGTGAGGCCCGCGATCGCTACGATGTCGCCGGCGTCGGCTTCCTCGAGCGGGGTGCGCTCGATGCCGCGGAAGGCGAGGATTTTGGTGATACGGCCCTGCTCAATGGTCTTGCCGTCGGCGCCAAGCACCTTCACGGCCTGGTTCGGCTTGATGGAACCCGATGAGATGCGGCCGGTGATGATGCGGCCGAGATAGGGGTTGGCTTCGAGGATGGTGCCGATCATGCGGAACGGGCCCTCTTCGACCTTCGGCGGCGCGACGTGGCGCACGATCAGGTCGAACAGCGGCTGCATGCCGGCGTCATGCGAAGCTTCCGGGCTGTCGCCCATCCAGCCCTGCTTGGCCGACCCGTACAGGATCGGGAAGTCGAGTTGCTCCTCGGAGGCATCGAGTGCGGCGAACAGGTCAAACACCTCATTGATGACTTCGGTCGGGCGTGCGTCGGGGCGGTCGACCTTGTTGATCACGACGATCGGCTTCAGTCCGACCTTGAGCGCTTTCGACACCACGAACTTGGTCTGCGGCAGCGGGCCCTCGGCGGCATCGACCAGCACCAGCGCGCCGTCCACCATGTTGAGGATGCGCTCGACCTCGCCGCCGAAATCGGCGTGGCCGGGGGTGTCGACGATGTTGATGCGGGTATCTTTCCACTGCACCGAGGCCGCCTTGGCCAGGATGGTGATGCCGCGCTCGCGCTCCAGATCGTTGGAGTCCATGGCGCGCTCGGTGACCTTCTGGTTCTCGCGATAGGTTCCGGATTGCTGCAGCAGGCGGTCGACGAGCGTGGTCTTGCCGTGGTCGACGTGGGCGATGATGGCGACGTTACGAAGGTTCATGGCTCTTCTTCTGGTCGTGCAATGGTCAGATGCGCGATCTCGCCGGACCAGTTTGGCCGGCCGCTCGCTCACGTGGCCCAATCGGGGCCCGGATCACGCTCATACCCAAGAAATTTGACGGGGACGCATCACCCCAAAAAGGAAGCCCGGTCAGAGGACCGGGCACCTTGCGCGTTGCGGCGCAATATAGTCAGAAAACGCCAAAAAACAACGGTTTATTGGCGGTTTAAGTGCCTGATTTTCGCTCCGGAAGCCGGTTTTGAGGGGCTTTTCAGGGCCGATTCAGCCTCGCTTCTGCGCCCGCGCGAACACAATCAGCCCGAGCCCGCCAAGCGTCACCAGCACCGCGAGCCCGGTGATCGGGTCGTTGGACCCACCCAGACTGACGCTAAGGACCACACAGAGGGCGCCCGGGACCAGCAGCAGCACCCCGATGATCAGCATGAAAATCGCGCAGCCGGGCGGCAGGCGCGATTCCTGTCGCGGCGTCTCCGGCGGCGGGGATATGTCGGAATTGCTCACGGTGTCCTAGCTCCCCTTGATCGCGGCGCGGATCAGCATCACGCCGGCAAAGCAGACCGCGAGCCCGAGCAGGATCAGGAAGAGTATGGAGGGATCGGTTCTCGACTCGCTCAGGACGCCGAACCCGAACAGGAGGGCGCAGAGCCCGGGCAGAAGAAGGATCAGCCCGAACAGCACCATGAACGCAGTCGCGCAGCCGCCGCGTGGTGGCGGAAGGGGCGGGGGCAGCGAGGGCAGAGATCCATCCGGATTGATGGGGCGGTCGTCGTCGCTCATCGGGGCACCCCCTCACCCTGCCGTGCCTCCCGATAGGTCTGCCCGGCCAGACTCGCGCGGATGCCGTCGATCTTTCCGTCGCGATAGAACAGGTTGTAGGTGTCGAACGGGATGATCGCGCCGCTCTCGGTGACGAAGTGGATGCAGCTTCGCTTGACGTTGCCGACGCAGAAATTGAAGCGATCGAGAAACTGCACGATGGTGACGCGGAACACGTTCTCGTAAGTCAGGCCGTCCGGCACCTCGAAGCTCGGCAGGCAGCACAGCAATTCGCAGACCCGCTCAGAGGTGTTCAGCGGCCCCGACGACAGCGAGAACAAATCGACGAACTTTTCCCGGAGCACCGGATATTTCTCCGGACTGATCGTGTTGGGCATCACGGCGACGAGCTGTTCCTGCGGGATCAGCGAGGTCAGCGGCAACACCTTGTCGCCGTTGCGTAGGCCGTAGCCGATCGAGATGCTCTCGGGATTGCACGGCAGCGGGATCATGTCCTTGTCGCCGAACACCCCGGTCTCGATCACATGCTGTCGGATCTCCGACAGCATGATGCGGTCGGTGTCCTTGTTGAAATCCTGGTTGCGGCCGGCGGCCTGCACCGGCTGCAGCGTGACGCCGCGGACGCATTTCCAGGTGAGGGCATGGCGGACGATGTCGCCGATCTCGGCATCGTTGACGCCTCGCTTGATGGTCGCGACCAGCGTGGTCGAGACGCCCTCGCGCTCGAGATTCTCCAGCGCCTGCTGGCGGATCTTGCGCAGGTCCGCGCCGCGCAGATTGACCAGCGCCTCGCGCTTGAGCGAATCGAACTGCAGATAGACTTCCAGCCCGCGCTTGTTCTCGGCGAGCTTCGCCACGAAGTCCGGCTCGCGTGCGATTCTGAGGCCGTTGGTGTTGATCATGACGTGGCGGATCGGGCGGGCGCGCACCGCATCCAGAATGGCGAAGAAATCCGGATGCAGCGTCGGCTCGCCGCCGGAGATCTGCACCAGGTCTGGCTCACCCTCGTTCGCCACCAGCGCATCGAGCATTTTCTCGATCTTCTCCAGCGGCGTGAAGCTGGTGCGCGCCGGCGAGGACTCCGCAAAGCACACCGGGCAGGTCAGGTTGCAGTGCTCGGTGATCTCGATCAGCGCCAGGCAGGAGTGCTGCTCGTGGTCCGGGCACAGCCCGCAATCATAGGGACAGCCGAATTCGGTGTGGCGCTGGAAGGCCAGCGGCCGGTCGCCGGGCTTGATGAAATCCTTGCACAGCCGCCAATAGGCCGAATCGGTCGAGACCAAGGTCGACTGCACGCCGTGTTGCTTGCAGCGCTTCTCGTACCAGACCTCGTTGCCGAGGATCTGGATCTTGGTCGGCACCAGGCTCAGGCAGGTCTCGCAAAGCGATTGGGTCTGGCCCCAGAAGATGTAAGGGCGGGACTTACGCAGCGGCGCGTTCATGCTTCAAGCTCACATTCGGGGCCGTCGCCAGCATGACGGCGGCATAAACCATGACAAACAGCGACAGCAGGTGAAACAGCGAGAACGGGCCGATCAGCGCGCCGTAGGGCTTGATGAACTCCCAAACGAAGCGCTGCAGGCCGTAGTAGAACAGTACGAGGTAGAATCCATTGGTGATGAATGTGGCGTTGCGGTTCAACACGGCCCAGACATAGAAGGCGGCGAACGCTGCCATCGCCAGGCTTTCATAGAGCTGCACCGGATGGCGCAGCATGCCGTCGCCGAAATCATGGCCCCAGGGCAGCGCGGTCGGCGTGCCATAGGTGAAATCCTCGAGCCCCGCGAAATAGCAGCCGAACCGGCCGACCGCGATGCCGATCGCAAGCGGCAGCGCGAACCGCGCCCCGGTGCGCAGCGAAATGCCATGCAGCCATTTGTAGAGCTCGATCGCGACGATGCTGCCCGCCAATGCGCCCTCGATCGAGCGGGCGATGCCTGATATGCCGGAGAACCACAGGTTCAGCGTGCCGAAGATGTAGGCGCCGATGCCGGCGCCGAACACCAGCGCGGCGATGTAGGGTAGCTCGAAGGATTGCCGCGGGAATTGCAGCCCGCGCACGCGCGACAGCCACCACATCGCGACGGCCGCCGCGCACCATGCTGCGACGTCGAAAACGGCGTGAAGTTCAGCCCCACTCATGAGGCGAGTGTAGCGCGAACTTCGCGGTCCGCGATAGCGGGTTCCTGGCTGCGTCCGGCCTGCCTAGTTCGCCGGGTTGTCCTCGCTTGGATACACCCCGCGCAGCACTTCCTCGAAATGATCCTTCACCGCCTCGTTGCACTGGCAGGAGCGCAGCTTGAGCTTGTCCGGGTCGCGGATCACGATCGCACCGCGGCGTGTGTCCAGCACGCCCTCCGCCTTGAAGTTCTGGATCACGCGGCTGGTGTAGCTGCGGCCGACGCCGAGCAGGGTCGAGAGCTGCTCATGCGTCAGCGGCACCACGCCATCGCCATTGGTGCGCTCGATCGCCGAGATGATCCATTTCGCGGCGCGCTGCTCGATCGAGTGGATCGCGTTGCAGGCGGTCGACTGGAAGATCTGCGCCAGCATGCAGTCGGCGTAGCGCGCGAAGATGTTGCGCACCGAGATCGACGTCAGCTTCGCGGCGTCGAGCTTGCTGATCGGTAGCCGCACGAACGGCCCGCCGAACTTGACGGTGATGCGGGTATAGGCCGGCAGGAATCCCTGGCTGACGATGCCGCCGACCGCGCCCTCGCGGCCGACCAGGATGGTCTCGACGTCGCGGCCGTCCTCGTTGGCTACCAGGTAGGACGCAAGGCTCGGTCCGCATGGGAAATGCACGATTTGAACGTCGTCGCCGGGATTGTAGAGCAGATCGCCGGCCGCCGCCTCGACCACCGAAAGATGCGGCGCGATCAGTTCGTAGTCGGCGGCGTTCAGCCGGCGCAAGAGATTGTTGAACGGCCGGTCATTCGTCCCGGCCAAATCGGTCCGTTTCGCAATCATTGGGAAATCCTGAAGACCCAACGCCGACCATACTGAAGAAGTTCCAGCTTTTATGTGCACTAGTGAACAGACGCCGCAGCTTACGATGTGATGGGTTTCATCTCTGGAACAGCCGGCGTGCTTCCGGGCGCCGGTCGCGGGCCATCCGGCCGGACTGATCCGGTCCTCTCATCCATCATCGAAGCAATGGACACCGAGCCATGGAATCCGCCCGCAATGCCGGCATGCCCGGTGACGTTCTCGTGGTCGAGGACGATCCCATCATCTCGCTCTATTTCGAGGACGCCATCCTGGGCTTCGGCGCCCGGACGGTGCGCACCGCTGCGAACGTCGCCCGCGCGCTCGAATTGATCGCCGAGCGCGCACCGGATTTCGCGCTGCTCGACGTCGGCCTCGTCAGGGGCGAGAAGACCTTCGTGATCGCCGAGCGGCTGGATGTGCTGAAGGTGCCTTTCGCGTTCGTCACGGGTTATGGCGCTGATATCAGGCTGCCGGAATCGCTCGCCGGCAAGCCGCGGCTGACCAAGCCGTGTTCGAGCGAAGCGCTCGAAGCCGCGCTGAGAAACGGACACTGACCGATCGCCGGGCTTCGGCCTCGCCGTCGGTGCGTTCGTCGTCTACCATCCGGCCTATCGGATTCGGCGACGCACAGGCATCGGGAAGCCCGTCATGGCGATCAGGACATCTGCCGCTGCGCCCGCAGCGGCGCTCTCTCTCGGGCTGCTCCTCGCGCCGGTTGCGACGCATCCGATGGCCGGTGTGGTGCTGTCGTCGCTGGCCTCGGCTGTCGTCGGCGGTTTCGTGTCTCCAGCCATCGCCGAGCCAGCCGCGCTCACGAGCGAGCAATCGGCCGCGCTCAAGACTTACGACAATGCCCTGAAGAACTTCGTCTCGATCCTGCGCCAGCGCCGCGCGCAGATCGATTCCCAACAGCCGCTGCCCGACTTGCCGGGCCAGGCCATCTACCTTGCCCGTGTCGAGATGATGAGCGCCTACAAGGATCTCACCGATGCGCTTCCGTCCAGGATTGGAAGACCTAACAGATTCGGAATCCCTCCGGCCTATTTCGACGCCGACAATGAACCGCTGCTCAATGAGTACAGGAAGCTCTTCGACGTGATGGAGGCGCCGCCCGCGAACGCGCAAAGCTCCGAGACGCCATTCAAGGACGTGGTCGACCTGGCGACGGCGATCGCGCGCGCCAGGGGTCTGGATGCCGCGGCCGCCGCTGCCGCCGGCCGGATCAGCCTCGGCCTGTTCTTTGCCGAGACAAGCGGCAAGCAAAATGCCGGAAATGCGCGGTCGAACACCTACAAGGGCAGCCTGCAGACCGGTCCGTCCGAAGACCGCAACGGCCGAAAGAAGTGGGCCGCCATCAAGCAATCGATCGCGGCCCTCGATCCTGCGCTGAGCCGTCGCGACGACACGGAAGAAGCCCGCGTCGGCAATCTCGATCACCGGTTCAATCACTGGACCGCGGTGCGCGATGCGCTCATGAACGAGCACGCGGATATCTTCCCGCAGGTCCCGGCGATCGCAAAGGCGCTGCCCAATCCGATCGATCAGATGAAGCTCTTCGAGCTCATCCAGATCATTCCCAGCCCGACCAGGTCCGCGTTGAAGTCAGGCGACCTCGTCAATTACAGAATTTCCGAGCCCAGGATCATGGGATATCTGCGAAACAACAGTGTCTTCGCTTTCGGTCGGGCCGACCGGGCAAGAACGTCTGCGAGCTTCCGCGAAATCCTCGATGCGATGTGGCTCTTCAGCCCCAAGTTCGAGCAGGCGCTTGCCAAATTCGCGGAGATCAAGGCCGGCAAACCGGGCTGAGCCGGGAGGAGCTGATCGCTCGGCGGTCAGAGCGGGCCGAGGAGCGCCCATCGCGGCTCGCAGAATTCCTTGACGGCAGAAGCGACGCCGCTGCTGATCGCGTTGCGGCGCTCGGGCGAGTCCATCTTGAGTTCTTCGTCCCGGTTGATGATCGAGCCCGCCTCCAGCAGGACGGCGGGCATCGCGGTCCTTCGCAGCACGATGAGCTTATCGTAGCTGTAGACGCCGGTGTCCTTGTTCAGCAGGGGATGCTGGTCGTGGCCCATGACGGGCTGGCTGTATTGCTCGGCATATTGCAGCCCTTCAGCTTTCAATTCCCTGGCGACCAGCTCGGCGAACAGCAGGCTGGTCTTGAAGTCCGGATTGTTGCGGGAGACGAACACCGAGTAGCCGCTGAAGCGATCGCTGAAATGGCGCTTCTTGCCCTCGAACTCCCAGTCCTCGAGCATCTTGTTGGGCACCGAGTCATGGTGGATCGACAGGAGGAGATCCGCGTGCAGATTGTTTGCGGCGGCGACCCGCTTGAAGAGGCTGGGTCTCGCTTTGCCTTCGGTCAGCAGCAGCCTGGTTTCGGCAAAGCCTTCGGCCTTCAGCTTCTCCTCGATCAGCCGCGCAAGGCGCAGGTTGAAGGCGAACTCGGCGACATTGCGCGCGCTGATTGCGCCTTCCGATTCAGCGGTATGTCCCACATCGAGAACGATCCGCAATGTCGAGGGATCGCATTTGGCCGCGGCCGGCTTGGGAATGGAAGGCGGCAGGGCGACCGGCCCAAGGGCGGCAAGCCGCGTGGCGCGGGGCTTTGATGGCGTGTGGTGTCTTGCCAATCTGGCCGGCTTTGCCGATTTCGCGCGCTTTGGCGTTTTGGGATGCTTCGATGAGCTCTTGAAGAGATCAGGCAGCCAGCCGGCGTCGCTGACCTCGATCGGCAGCAGCGCGAACATAGCGATCGCGACGACAAGCAAGCGGTGCGGCCGAAGCCCCACAACGATGCCACCGAGCACGCGAATCAATTCGCAGCGCCTCATGCTCCGCCCCTCCGGGCCCCCAGCATAACGGCTCTGATAGAGGTACCGGAAGAGGCCGGTGACGTCCATCCCCCGTCAATCGCGCCGCCCTTGCTTTGGGCAAGGGCGTTCAGCACGGGGAGTGCGGTTCCGTCGCGGCTGCGACCTGATCACACCGGCTTTGGATCGAGCGTGATCGCCCACAGCTCGGCGTCGACGCGGTCGCGCAGGCTGACCGTCATCTGTCCGCTCTTGCCGTCGATCTTGACGTGGCCGAAGAACTGCATGCCGGCCGACGGCGGCAGGTTCTGGTTGGCTTCGCCCGGCGCCTTGACGAACTTCACCTCGGGGCCAAACGTGTTGTCGAGCTCGTTCGGACCGAACGTGCCGGCGTGCAGCGGGCCGGAGACGAATTCCCAGAACGGATCGAACTCCTGGAACTGGGCCTTGTTCGGGTTGTAGTAGTGCGCGGCCGCATAGTGCACGTCGGCAGTCAGCCACACCGTGTTGGCGATGCCGGCCGTCTTGATGAAGCGCAGGATGTCGGCGATCTCGAGCTCGCGGCCGCGCGCCGGTCCGTCGCCCTGCGCGAAGGCTTCCGAGCCCTTCTTGTTGGCGGCATCGTCATAGACGATCAGAGACAGCGGCATGTCGGAGGCGATCACCTTCCAGGTGGCGCGCGAGTTGAGCAGCGCGCGCTTCAGCCAGGCCATCTGATCCGGCCCGATGAAATAGGCGTCGGGGCCGTAGGTCTCCTGCAGGTTCGGACCGTTTGGCCCGCGATAGCTGCGCTCGTCGAGCATGAACACGTCGAGATGCGGGCCGTAGCTCAGCGTGCGATAGACGCGGCCGGGCTCGACGATGCTCTCGCGCATCGGATACATCTCGTGGAAGGCTTTTGCCGCGCGCGCGGCGAGCACGTTGATGTCGCGCTCCTTGTAGGCGGTCGGCAGCTGCTTCGACAGCGACCAGTTGTTGGTCACCTCGTGGTCGTCCCACTGCACGAAGATCGGCACCTCCGCATTGAAGGCGCGCAGATTGCCGTCGAGGAAATTGTATTTATGCGCGGCGCGGTATTCGTCGAGCGTCTCGGCGACCTTGGCCTTCTCCGGGATCGTGATGTTCTTCCAGATCTTGCCGTCGGGCTGCTTCTGCTCGGCGGTGATGACGCCGTCGGCATAGATGGTGTCGCCGGAATGCAGGAAGAAATCCGGGGCGTGCTTCTTCATCGCGGCGAAGGTGATCATGCCGCCGTCGTCGGGATTGATGCCCCAGCCCTGGCCGGCGACGTCGCCGCCCCACACGAAGGAGACGTCGCGGCGGTCGCTCGGCGCGGTGCGGAAGCGGCCCACCACGGGCTCGCCGACAACGTCGATATGGGCGAGGTCGCGGAAACGGACGCGGTAGAAGATGTCCTGGCCGGAGGGCAGGTTCTCCAGCAGCATCTTGGCGGTGAAGTCGCTTTCCGGCAGCGCCGTGATCGGCGGCAGCGCACGGACATTCTTGAACGAGTCTGACGTCGCGACCTCGACCATCATCTGCGAGGGACGGTCGGCACGGGCCCACACCACGCCGCCGTCGACGCCGACATCGCCGGACTGCACGCCATGGGTGATCACGGGGCGATCGGCCGCGCGCGACAGATATGGCATCGCGATCACGCCGGCGCCGGCCGCAGCGGCTGTCGAGAGAAAGCGTCGGCGGGTCAGATTTCGCGAGAACCGGATTGTCATGGGGAGCCTCCTCAGGTCACAGCGACAATGCGCCGCGGGCGAGCACAGACCTAGAAAAATTCCATGACGGAGAGATTACAGGGAGGCCGAGTGAGGAGCACGTCTGTAAGGCTCCCTCTCCCGCTTGCGGGGGAGGGTGGGGTGGGCTCTCTCCACGAGTCTCATAGCGGATAGACCCCCACCCGCCGCGCTACGCTCTTCGCCTCCCCCGCAAGCGGGGAGAGGCGAAGAGCGCCTGCTGACAGAGAAGACCAAATATCGAGCTACGCCGTGCCCGCAGCCCTGAACTGGCTCGCAGTCCGCTGCAAATTCTGCGGCATGCTGAGCAGCAGTGCCTTGCGGTCGGCCACCGCGTTGTGGAACTGCTCGAGCGCGATGTTGAACGCGGTCAGCGTGCCTTCCTCGATGGCGCCATGCTCGAAACAGTCGAGCGTGTGGCGCAGGATGTCGTCGGCTTCCGCCTGCAGTTGGTCGAGCTCGTCGGTCGAATCGCTTTGCCGCGCGGCCTTCAGCATCTCCAGCAGGCGTTCGCGCTGCGAGGTGTTGGTGTTGCGCTCGTCCTGCTTGAGATAGCCGGCGAACCACGCACCGGCCGAGCCCATCGCCGAGAACGCCATCAGGCTCCACCAGATGTAATCGCTGTAGCGGTCGAGGAAGGTCTTTTCCTCGCCGTCGACGAAGGCGGCCGCGCCGGGATGCACCGGAATGGTGGCGTCCTTGTCGGTATCGGGCGTCTCGATCTTCGCGGCGAGCGGGAAATCGTTCTTGAGCGACTGCCGGATCGCAAACAATTGCCGGGTGAAGGCCGCGACCGTCGCGTCCGACAGGCCCTTTCGCGCGACGATATGGTGCGAGAAGCTGATCGTCTTCACCTCATCGTCGGGCCGGTCGGCCGAGCCGAGCGAGCCGGCGGGAATTTCCGCGGCCTCATAGGCCGGATGGTTCTGCGCGATCGCCTCGGACGCATCGATCGGAAGGAAGGTGGGCTCGCCGCCGTCTTTGGTCGACGCCGTGATCGCATCGATCGTGAGCTTGCTGTTGGCCGGACCCACGGCGAGATAGGCATCGGCCTTCAGGTTCTTGATGGCCTCGACCGCTTCATTAGCCGGGAACTGAACGATCTCGACCTTCATCGGGTCGACGCCGTATTGCTGCAGGATCAGCTTCAGCAGATTGACGTTGGCCGGCGTGCGGCCAACGACGCCGATCTTGCGGCCGCCAAGCTGTGCGATCTTGGTGATCTTTGCGGCCTTGCGGCCCTTGCCCTTGGCTGCGGGCGGCACCCACATCACCACGACATTCTTGCGCAGGACGGCGACCGCCTGTGCATTCTTCGGCACCTCGAGGTCGCCGCGGATGATGGCGAGATCGGCCTTGCCGTCGGCCAGCGTCTGCGCGCTGGCGGTGGCGCCGTCGGTCTGCACCGGGCGCAGCTTGACCTGGGTGTGCTGCTGGTTGTTGAAGGCCTGCGCCAGCGCCTGCACGACCTTGAGGTCATCGCTGCTTGCGGGGCCGACCGCGATCCGCAGCGTCACCGGACGCACCGCGAAATAATAACCGGCGATCGTCGCGCCGATGATGGCGAGCGCGCCCGCGATCAAGACGAACATCAGCCGTCGCTTTGCAGAGCGCAGCGGCTTGGGCGATATGCTGGCGGAGCCGTCTGTCATCGATCTCGCAAACAATCGTCGGGGCTCAATCTCGCAAAACTACCAACGCGCACACATTGTGCATTTGTAGCAAATTCCTGGAGCCACAGATGTTACATCTCCGTCATGGTTACCAGCGGCGATAGGACGCTATTTCGGCCTTATTTTCGGCATGGATCCCACCCGGAGGCCGGTTGTTAGGCTAAGATCGGCGCCAAACGGGAGGGTTGCCATGGTCGAAAGGCTGTCAGCGGAAGCAAGGAAGGCCGCGCTTTGGGAACTGGCCGGCTGGTCGGATCTGGCCGGACGCGAGGCGATCGCAAAGACCTTCGTGTTCAAGGACTTCAACGAGGCCTTCGGCTTCATGGCGCGCGCCGCTTTGGTCGCCGAGAAGAGCGACCATCACCCCGAATGGAAGAACGTCTACAAGACGGTCGAGGTCGTGCTGGCGACCCACGATGTCGGCGGGGTGACCAAGCGCGATATCGACCTCGCCAAGGCCATGAACGCGATCGCAAGGCAGCTCGGGGTCAATTGACCCGGCCGCGCGTAACCTTGCGCCGGTTGGCCGACGTCCCCAGATTCGGATCGTCCGCCGCCGATCCGTCGCGCGGCGCAAGGGAACTTGGCGATGGCAACGACCGAACACAGCGTGGGATTTGAGCCTGCCGATCGGCTGGCGCAGGACCGCGAGAGCGTGCGCCGCCGCTTCTGGATCAAGTTCAAGAAAGTGGTGGCGCGGCTGCCGTTCGCCGAGGATCTGCTGGCCGCCTATTACTGCGCCTTCGACCGGCAGACGCCGCGCCATGTCCAAGCCGCGCTGCTCGGCGCGATCGCCTATTTCATCCTGCCGTTCGACTTCATCCCGGACATGCTGCCGGTGCTCGGTTTCACCGACGATGCCGCCGTGCTCGCAACCGCGATCCGCATGGTCGCAAGCCACATCACTCCGGAGCATCGCGAAGCCGCGCGCGCCGCGCTGAAGCGCGGGGTGCCGATGGAGGAGTGAGCGTGGCGGGCACCGACAGTGGTGCCCGGTGGCCGTTCGCGCTAGATTAGATCGCGCGGGGCAATTGTCGCGCGATCTTGCGCGCGCAATCGATAAACAGCCGTGCGGAAGGGTTGAGTGTCCGCCCCCTCAGCGTGATGGCCGCGATCGGGCGTCGCGTGGTAGGCAGCGCCACGGGCAGCACCTTAAACTGCGGTGTGGGCAGGTGGAACCGCACGACTGAACCTTGCACTATGCTGAGGAATCGGCCGGTTGCGAGCAGCGCGTTGCGCACCGCCGTGACGGATGTGAAGACCGTTGCGCGCGGCACATCAAGTCCCTCGCTGCGAAACGCCTCGGCGACGACGGCGCCATAGAGGCTCTCAGGAGGTGGCAGCGTCCAGGTCGCGTCCACGAGATCCGCCAACTTCAGCCGCCGCCGTCGCGAGCACGCGGCTTTCGCGCCGCCGACCACGACCAGCGGCTCCTCATAGAGCAGATCGGCCGCGAGATGGGAATCTAGTGCGGCCGTGAAGATTGGCGCGACCACGAGATCCACCTTGCGTCCCTCGAGCGCGGAATAGGTCGTGGAAGCCTCGCCGGCCGAGAGGTGAAACACCAGCCGCGGATGTTGTTGCGACAACTGATCGATCACCGCGGGAAGAAAGCCGGATGCGATCGCGATCGTGCTGGCAATGCGGAGCTCGCCGCTGGTCGGGTCGGCGAGAGACCTGATCTGCTCGACGGCCTGCTTCAGTTCGTCGAACACGACGACGCCCCGATCCACGAGCGCGCGTGCGTAGACCGTCGGTTCGACGCCGCGCGGGTTGCGGTCGAGCAGCCGTACGCCGAGCGCGCTCTCGAGATCGGAAATCGCCTTTGATACGGCGGGCTGAGACACCGCGAGCGCGGTCGCCGCCTTGCCCATGCTGCCATGCCGCGCGATGGCGAGCAGCATTTGCAGGTCACGCAACTTGAGCCGGTAGCCAAGTCGCCGTTCCTCTGCGTCGAATGCCAAAGGTTCCACCCATGAACAGAAGTTATGGGATCATCCTGGATCAATATTAGCCGCTTATATGCGTCGGCGCTACAGTCCGGGTGTGAAGTCGGGAATTCGCTTTCGTCATCTCATAGGGAGCGATCCATGATCACCAGAAGGAATTTCACATTTTCATTGGCGGCGTTGACGCTCGTATCGAACGCGGTCAATTCCGCATCTGCCAATGCCTATCCCGCGCATCCCATCCGCATGGTCGTTCCGTTTCCGGCAGGAGGATCGACGGACGTCGGCGCCCGGCTGATCGCGGAGCATCTGTCCCGCTCACTCGGCCAGCAGGTGTACGTCGAGAACCGGTCCGGAGCGAACGGCACGATCGGCGTGGACGCCGTCGCAAAGAGTGCGCCGGACGGCTACACCATCCTGGCGACGATTGACACCGTCGCCAGCAATCAGTTCGTGTTCAATACCGACGTCGACCCGGTGAAGGACCTGGCTCCGATCATCGAGGTGTCGCGCCAGCCGATCGTGGTCGTGGCGCATCCGGCGCTGGCGGTGAGCACGCTCGCCGAACTGATCGCGCTCGCCAAACGCCAGCCCGGATTGCGCTACGGCACTGGGAGCGGCCTCGGTTCGCCGCAGCACATGGCGATGCAATGGCTTGGCAAGCTCGCCGGCGTCACTTTCGAACAAGTGCCGTATCGCGGCGGCGGGCAGGCGATCAACGACCTGCTTGGTGGGCACATCACGCTGGGCTGCCTCGGCTCGACGCCGGTGATGCCGCATTACAAGGCCGGGACCTTGCGCGTGCTCGCGCAAAGCACCGCTACCCGCTCCCCCGGCCTGCCCGATGTGCCGACCTTCGAGGAAGCAGGCGTTGCCGGTCTCGTCCTGGAGCAATGGCTGGGGATCTTTGCGCCGGGTCACACGCCGGAGGCGATCACGACGCAGCTGAATACGGAGATCGGGCGCGCACTATCCGACCAAGCCGTGCGCAAGGGCCTGCTCGATTCGGCGCAGGAGCCAATGGGCGGCAGCGCCGAGGAGTTCACAAGCCGTGTCGGCGCGGCGTCGGCCCAGTACGCAAGGCTCGTGAAGGAGCTGAACATCAGGCCGGAGTGATCATTTGCCCAACTCGAAATATCTTCCTGAACGCATGGGCTCGGCGACACTGTCGCCGAGCGGTCCCTTCGTCGCCGGCGCGCATGAGGAACTGACGCTGAGCTACACGGCAGGCGATTTCGGCATCGACGATACCGGCATGCTGAAAATATCGTGGCGCACGACCTCCGACATGAGCAAACCGCAGTTCAATCAGCCGCAGGCGGCGAACTATACGACGGTCGAGGCAAGCAACGGTGCGGCCCTCGAAGTCTGGTTCGACCGGCTCAATATCCGTCCCTACGGAAACACGCTGCTGATCCGCATTGGTCGCGGATATCTCCGGGCCGGCGACACGTTGACCGTGCGTTTCGGCGATCGTCGCCAGGGATCGCCGGGCTATCGATTGCAGACCAATGTCGAGGCCAATGTAGAGCTGAGGACGTCAGTCGACGCGTTCGCGACCTACGAGTTCTGTCAGCTGCCGGTGCAGCCGGTGTTTGATCTCGTTGCGGGCCGGCCGGCGCGCTGGAAAGTCATCGTGCCGTCGCTTGTCCTCGTCGGCGAACCATTCCGGCTCGCGGTCGTCGCCGAGGATGTGTGGGGCAATCCGGCACCGAGCGCCGGCGAAGCGCTGACATTCGCGGCGTCCCATCCGATCCGCGGATTGCCTGGCCGCATTGAGCGCGAGATCGGCAGCCGCGCGACGGTGATCGACAATCTGATTGCCGACCGGGAAGGCGACGTCGACCTTGCGGTTTTCGCCGACGGAGAGGAACTCGCACGCGCAAATCCGATGCGTGTCGGCAGGTCGGCGCCGGCGCGCCGCTATTGGGGCGATCTGCACGGACAGAGCGGCGAAACGATTGGCATGGGATCGGCGGAGGACTATTTCCGCTACGCGCGCGATCTCGCCTTTATCGATATCGTTGGCCATCAGGGCAATGACTTCCAGATCACCGACACGTTTTGGGACCGGCTGAACCGGCTCACCGCGGCATTCGACGCGCCGGGCAGATTCGTCTGCGTGCCTGGCTACGAATGGTCGGGCAACACCGGGATGGGCGGAGACCGCAACATCTTCTATCGCCACGAAGGCAGGCCGATCCGTCGGTCGTCGCACATTCTGGTCGAAGGGCAGGCGTCGACTCCGGCAATCTACACGGCCGAAGAGTTGTTTCGCGCGCTCGATGGTGAGAACGCCATCGTCGTCGCCCACGTCGGCGGCCGTTATGCCGACATCACGCGCGCCCATGACGGACGCCTCGAGCGCGCCGTCGAGGTCCACTCCACCTGGGGCACGTTCGAGTGGATGCTGCACGATGCCTTTGCGCAGGGTTACCGCGTCGGCGTCGTATGTCACAGCGACGACCACAAGGGACGTCCCGGCGCCACTCGGCCTGGCGCCTCGAGCTTCGGCGCGATCGGCGGGTTGACCTGTTACTTCATGGCGGAACTCACCCGCGACGGTCTATTCGCCGCGCTGCGCGCCCGCCACCATTACGGAACAACCGGCGCCCGCATCTTCCTCGATTTGCATGGCCATTTTGAAGAGCCCGTAACCGTGTTCTCCGATGATCCGCAGCTCGGCCCGGTCCAGGAGCACAGGCGTCGCTCGGTGCAGATGGGCGATATCGTGCGGCCGGGTCCCGCCGTGATGCGCCTCGCAGCGGAGGTACGCGGCACCGCGCCGATCGATCAGGTCGATGTGTTCTACGGATCCCGGCTGGCGGCGACGGTGCACCCGTATCGGGCCGCCGATCTGGGCCGCAGGGTCCGTGTGCTCTGGCAGGGCGCGGAGTACCGCGGGCGAGGCCGTGAAACGATCTGGCAGGGCAGGTTGCGCCTCGAGGGCAATCCGATCGTTCGCTTTGCGCCGGTGAATTTTCTCAATCCCGAACGAAAGGTTTGTGTCGTGACGCCAGAGACCGAGCTGGCCTGGAGCTCGGTCACGACGGGTAATCTCGCCGGCATCGATCTGTGGTTTGACGCGGCTGACCGCGGTACCCTCGACATCGAGACCAATATCGTATCCGGACGTGTCGATCTTGCGTCGCTTGCTGACCGGCGAATGGTGTTCGAAGGCGGCGGCCTTGGTCGCCAGCTCAGCGTCTATCGACTTCCCGATCAGGACTGGAGTCGACGGATAGTCGTCGACCATGCGGTTCGGTTCTCCGGTGTCGCGGATTTGCCGGTTTATCTCCGTGTCACCCAAGCCGACGGTCATCAGGCCTGGTCAAGTCCGATCTACTTGATCCCGTAAGCTGTGTTGATTGCGCGCGCTAGCGTTTGTCGCCGGCACGCAATTGGGCGCGCGCATTGTCCGCTTCCCACGCCTGGAACTGCTTGAACAGCGCCTCCTTGTCGGCGTCGGTCTGAAGCTTGGCGGCGGCCGGCGACCGCGTCAGGAATTCATCGAAACGGGTGCGCGTAGCGGCTTCGACGCCGTGGCGGTCGAGCCATTGCTGGGCCACCGGCAGGCGTTGCCAACCCGGCAGCGGTGCCGACAGCGAGACCTCCCGCCACTTCGGATGGAACGGCGGATTCTGGAACGTCGGAAATTTTGTGAAGAACGCATCCACGAAATTAGCCAGCTTGTGGTAGCGCTCCGTGTTCGGCGCCCAGTTGTAGGCCGCAAGCACGGCAGGAACGGCGATCGTGTCGACGCGCTCCTCGCCCGAAATCAGGTTGGGATAGTCCTTGGCCGACAGGCTCGCGGGCAGATAGTCGCCCTGCAACGGCTTCTCGTAGTTGACCGTCACCAGGTGGAACCGATCGTCCTTGAAGCCGCTCACGGATTTGTAAGGCTTGCCGCCACACACGATCACGGCGTCGATTTCGCCGGCCTTCAGTTTCTCCAGCGCGATGCGCTGCTCGACATAGACGACCTTCGGCTTCATTCCGAGCCGCTCGAACACGGTCAGCGCGGTCACGAAGGTGCCGCCATTGGGAAGGTCGACGCTGACGGTCTTGCCCTCAAGGTCCCTGAGATTGCGGATCGATTTCGACGCGATCACATGCATCTCTTCGTTGTAGAGCTTGGTCACGTAGGTGAATTGCTTCTTGATATCTTTCGCAATGCCCTTCCGCTCGAGATATTCGAGCGTGTCAGACCGAACGATGCCGAGATCGACACCCTGCAGAAACAGGATGTCGGCGACGCTCTGCACCGAGCCGCGCCCGACGATCGGCAGAATGCGCAACTTGTTGCCATCGTCGAGCACGGAGGCGAGATCGGCGCCGAACTGAACATAGGTGCCGCCGATCGTGCCGGAGATCAGCGTGACCGTGTTGGCGTTGAGGCTCTGCTTGGTGCTTACCGAGCCGAACTGAAAGATCGCCTTCAGGCTGTCGCTGACCTTGGCCGGGTCGAATTCGGCCTGCTCGGCCCGTGCCGCGAGGCCCCAAATCATCATGCCTGTGAAAAGTACCAATCCAAACAAGCGTCGCATGTGTCCCTCGAGATGAGCCTAGTTTTGCAATTGCGCGAGGCGTTGCTGTGCGGGCTGCGAGCCGAGTTCGGCAGCCTTGCGATACCAGAAGCGCGCCGCATCCGGATCGGGCGTGATGCTCCGTTTGTCCAGGGTCCCCAGCACGTCGGGATCGTAGGTGCGCGCCAGCAACAGCGCCGCGTCCGCGTCCTGCGCATCCGCGGCCCGCTCGAGCAGCAGCCGCGCCGATACGATGTCGCCGATCGCAAGCAGGCTGTTGGCCCGCTTCAGGAGGCCTGCGATGTCATCCGGATCGAGGCGTCTTGCCGGTGGCGCCGCCGGTGGTAGTGGCTCGATCGGCGCGGCCGCGGGCGTTTCGCGCGCAACGACTTCGCTCTTGATCGCTTCCTGATAGGCGGCCGCAATCTGCGCGCGTGACGGCGGGGTTGCAGTGGCGGGCGACACCTCGGTGGCCACGGCGCGAACCGCTTCCGCGATTTCTGCGCGGGCCTCGATCGGCGAGACGCCGACCAGCGCGGCCTTGGCGCTCAGGACCGCGTCGCGCACGCTGCCGATGGACCACAGCCCGACCACCGCAGCCGCGACAAGTGCGCCGGCCGAAATTGTCAGCAGGCCGGTGCGAAGGCGCGAACGTGGAATCGTGGCGCGCCCGTGCCAATCCGCGTCATCGATTTGGCTTGAAAGAAAAAGCGGAGCGGGTTCGTCCGCGCCGATGTCGATGGCTGCCCGATGTGGTCGCCGGTAGCGATAAGGTGCAAATTCGGGATCGTTGATATCCGCGTTGATCGCGTCGCGTGGCGGATCGCTGCCGTGAACGCGTGTTGGATTCCCCACCATGATGATGCTTCCCCGATACTATGACGCAACAATCGGGCATCTCTGGTGTCTGGTTGTTGTTTTTGTTGGGGTCCCTGAGCGCCCGTTACGAACTCTTAATCGCCTTGCGATTGGGCCCAAAAAGCGGCTCAGGTCGCTGCGAATCGGGAGAAATTTGGGTTTGATTGCGGCAACGCGCGCAAATTCTGAGAAAGTTCACAGGGTTTGCTCACGATTGCGCGCGCGGCGCAACGGCAAGCCGTTGCGCCGGGGTGACGGTGAGAGTGCGCGGCCGTCTGTCGTCAGCTTCCCGGATGCAGGATCACCTTGCCCATCGCCTTGCGGCCGGCGAGCACCTTCAAGGCTTCTGCGGTCTGCGACAGCGGGAAGGTGCGGTCGACATGCGAGGAGATCTTGCCTTCCGCGGTCCACTGCACGAGCTTCTCGAGGTTCTTGCGGTTCTTCTCCGGATTCAGCCGCGCCCAGGCGCCCCAGAACACGCCGCGGATGTCGCAGCCCTTGAGCAGTGCGAGGTTGAGTGGAATCTTCGGAATGTCGCCGGCGGCAAAGCCGATCACCAGGAAGCGGCCTTCCCATGCGGTCGAGCGCAGCGCGGCCTCGGCATAGGAGCCGCCGACCGGATCGAACACGATGTCGGCGCCCTTGCCGCCCGTCAGCTTGCGCAGGCCTTCTTTAAGATCTTCCTTGGCGTAGTTCAGCGTCAGTTCGGCGCCGTGCTGCTTGGCGAAGGCGAGCTTCTCGTCCGACGATGCGCAGGCAATCACCTTCAGGCCCATCAGCCTGCCGAGCTCGCACGCGGCAAGGCCGGTGCCGCCGGCGGCGCCCAGCACCGCGAGCGTTTCGCCCGGCTTCGGGCTCGCGCGATCCTCCAGCGCATGCAGCGCGGTGCCGTAGATGATGATGATGCCGGCGGCGCGATCGTAATCGAGATTGTCGGGAATCTTCACGATCGTATTCGCCGGCAGCGCGATCTTGTCGCGCGCGCCGTTGTGGCCGCATGACGCAACGACGCGGTCGCCGACCTTCAGGTCAGTGACGCCGGCGCCGACGCTCTCGATCACGCCGGCGACTTCGGCGGCCGGCGAGAACGGGAACGGCGGCTTGATCTGGTACTTGCCCTGGATCATCAGGATGTCGAAGAAATTCAGCGCCGCCGCCTTGATCGCGATCACGGCTTCGCCGGGACCCGCCACCGGATCGGGCACGTCAGCCAGCACGAGATCGTCGGGTTGACAGTATTGCGAGCAGAGGATGGCTTTCATGGACACACCTGAGTTTCGGACGCAAAAAAGAGCTGCAAGATCTTGGACTACAAGCTTCATGCCGGATTTGCGACGGAGCGACAATATAGTGCGGAGGGATCAAACTATGTTTGAAAAAGGCCTGCTAGCGAAAAAGCGCATCCTGATCACCGGCGGCGGCTCCGGTCTTGGCGCCGCGATGGGCGCCCGCTTTGCCGAACTCGGTGCCGAACTGATCATCTGCGGGCGGCGCGAGGGGCTGCTGGAGGAAACCGCTGGCAAATTCCGCAGCGAGTTCGGTGCCAAGGTGTCGACCGCACGCTGCGATATCCGCGACGGCGCCGCGGTCGAGGCGATGATGGATCAGGTCTGGCAGGAGGCGCAGATCGACGTTCTCGTCAACAATGCTGCCGCAACCTTTATTGCGCAGAGCGAACATTTGTCATTCCGTGCCGCGGACGCGATCCTCGCGCCGACGCTGCATGGCACGATGTACTGCACGCTCGCCGCCGGCCGCCGCTGGATCGACGGCAAGCACAAGGGCGTGGTGCTCTCGATCCTCTCGACCTCGACCATCACGGGTCGCGCCTTCACGGTGCCCTCGTCGATGGCCAAGACCGCGGTGCTGGCGATGACCAAGAGCTTGGCCGTCGAGTGGGGCCCGAAAGGCATCCGCACCGTGGCGATCGCGCCCGGCGCGTTCCCGACGCCAGGTGCCACCGGGCAGTTGCGTCCCGAAGCGCGCGGCGAGACCTGGTCGCAGCGCAATCCGCTCGGCCGCGCCGGCGAGCATTCCGAGCTTGCCAATCTCGCCGCCTTCCTGATCTCGGATCAGGCCGGCTACATCAATGGCGAGATGGTGGTGCAGGACGGCGGCGCGCACTTGCGCAGTTCCGGTGCCGAGGACCTGCTGCAATGGACCGATGCGCAGTGGGAGAGCCAGCGCGCGGCGCGCGCCAAGGGATGACCAAGGGCTGATCAAGCGCTGATGCGCGCCAACAAGCGCTGAGCTAGAACTGAGAATCAACGGACGCGCGTGCGGCTGTGGCCGACGCGCGGGTCCGGGCCTAACTGCCTTCCCAAAAAAGCGTTTCCCGGTTATCCATCCGAGCCGGCGGAGGGGAATCGCCGAGCCATCTTCCAGTCACAATGATGGGGGAACCAGTTGGCCGTGCGGCAGATTCTGACATCACTGGCTGTTTGTGTCGTGTGCGGGATCGTCTCCCTCGCGCCGGCGCAGGCTGCGCCCAAGAAAGATGCGGCGAAGGAAGCGGCCAAGCCGGCGCCTTCGGCCGCCGCGGCTGCAGCCGGCGGTGCGGAGCCGACGCTGATCGGCCAATTCGGCACCTGGGGCGCCTACACCGCATCGCCCAACGGCAAGAAGGTGTGCTTTGCGCTCGCCAAGCCGTCGTCGTCGAAGACCAACCCGCCGAACCGGCCGCGCGATCCGGCCTATGCCTTCATCTCGACCCGCCCGGCCGAGAAGGTCGTCAACGAAGTCTCGATCATGATCGGCTACACCGTGAAGCCGGGCTCGGAATCGACGCTCCAGGTCGGCGGCGGAACTTATGCGATGTACACCCAGGGCGACGGCCTCTGGATCAAGAATGCGGCCGAGGAGGAGCGGATGGTGGAAGCCATGCGCAAATCGGCCGATCTGACGGTAAAAGCCGTCTCGGCGAAGGGCACCGAGACGATCGACAGCTTCTCGCTCAAAGGTCTGGCACAGGCGCTCGACCGGCTGGGGCAGGACTGCCGGCGCTAGAGCATGATCCGGACCCGGAGGGCCGCGTCAGCGCAAAGTGCGGAGCGGTTTTCCGGAAAGATCGTGCTCCAAAAAAGCCAGCTCCCGGCTCTGAGGGACAAAATTGAGGTATTTGGCGGCTTTCCAGCACCGGCTGGAAGGCCTATTTGAGGTTTCATGACCGACAACGTGACCACCCATGCCGTGCCTGGCGCCAGCGCGCTGGTCGAAAAGGTTCCGCTCGAGACCTATGTGCCGCCGGCCAAGCCGTCGCTGATCGGGTTGTCGCGCGCCGAGATCGCCGATCGCCTGGGCGAGATCGGGGTGCAGGCCGCGCAGCGCAAGATGCGAACCCAGCAGCTCTGGAACTGGATGTATTTCCGCGGCGCCAAGAACTTCGGCGAGATGACCAACGTCTCGAAGGACATGCGCGCCGAGCTCGAGAAGCATTTTACCGTCGACCGTCCCGAGGTGGTCGCCGAGCAGATCTCCAATGACGGCACCCGCAAATGGCTGCTGCGGCTGCCGAGCGGCGACAAGGTCGAGCGGCCGCACGAGGTCGAGTGCGTCTACATTCCCGAGACCGATCGCGGCACGCTCTGCGTTTCCTCGCAGGTCGGCTGCACGCTGAACTGCTCCTTCTGCCACACCGGCACGCAGCGGCTGGTGCGCAACCTTACCGCCGGCGAGATCGTCGGCCAGGTGATGGTGGCGCGCGACCGGCTCAACGACTGGGCCGACCGCGAAGACGGCACGCGGCGCGTCACCAACATCGTGATGATGGGGATGGGCGAGCCGCTCTACAATTTCGACGCGGTGCGCGATGCGCTGTTGATCGTCGGCGACAATGAAGGCATCGGCATTTCCCGCCGCCGTATCACGCTGTCGACCTCGGGCGTGGTGCCGAACATCCAGCGCACCGGCGACGAGATCGGCGTGATGCTCGCGATCTCGCTGCATGCGGTGCGCGACGAGCTGCGCAACGAGCTGGTGCCGCTGAATCGCAAATATCCGATCAAGGAGCTGCTGCAGGCCTGCCGCGACTATCCCGGCGCCTCGAACGCGCGGCGCATCACGTTCGAATATGTGATGCTCAAGGGCGTCAACGATTCGCTCGATGATGCCAAGCTGCTGGTGAAGCTGCTCAAGGGCATTCCGGCCAAGATCAACCTGATCCCGTTCAATCCGTGGCCGGGCACCGCCTACGAGTGCTCGGACTGGGAGCAGATCGAAAAGTTCTCCGAATACATCTTCAACGCCGGCTATTCCTCGCCGGTGCGCACGCCGCGCGGCCGCGACATCCTCGCCGCCTGCGGCCAGCTCAAGTCGGAGACCGAAAAGCTCTCCGCCCGCGAGCGCCAGGCGCTGCGCGCGATGGCGATGACGGATTAGGGCGTGATCCCGAAAAGTGGAGTCCGGTTTTCGGACAGGATCATGCTCACTCAAATGAGAATCCAATGGCCCTGATCGGCCGCCTGTTCGTCGTCGCCTTCGGCTTCCTGATGGCCTGCTTCGTGGCAGGCGTGATCGTGGTCGTCGCGGTGCTGTATCCCGAGATCAGCGATTTCGGTGGGCAGATCGACCAGAGCGCTGTTAACGTCGTGCTCGGCTTTGGCTTCATCTTCATATCCGGCTTTGCATTGTTGCCCGCGCTGATCGTGGTGCTGATCACCGAGGCCTTTTTCATCAGGAGCGTGTTGGCCTACGCCGTCGGCGGCGGGATCGTCGGCGCAGCCTGCTATCTCGGCCTCGTTCCGTTCGATCCCGACATGATGCAGTTCCACGGCATCGTGCGCCGGCACATGGAGATCATGACCGGCGCCGGCATCGTCGCCGGCCTGGTCTACTGGCTGATCGCCGGCCGCACCGCCGGCGCCTGGCGCGAG
>NZ_JACMYP010000049.1 GCF_020889705.1 Bradyrhizobium altum
GGCTAAGGTCCGTTAGTCCGCCTTCGCGCCGGGAAACTCCAGCATCGCTTCGCCGGCCGCGACCGTTTCGCCGCGCTGGTTCTGCACGGCGACGTCGACCAGCACCCAGCGCGATTTGGCGGTCGTCTGCTTGGCCTTGATGGTGCCGGCGGGTCGGATCGTGTCGCCGGGCTTCACCGGCTTCAGCCAGCGCGTCTCGAGCCTTCGATGGATCGCGCCGGCAGGAAGAGCCCAGTCGGTCAGCATGCGCGAGATCAGGCCGAAATTGTTCATGCCATGCATGATGATGCCGCCGAAATTGGTCTTGCCGAAATCGCCCTTCATGTAGTTGTCGTCGAGATGCAGCGGGTTGTAGTCGAGCGATGCATCGCAAAACAGGCGGATCGATTCGCGCGAGACGGCGAAGGCGGGGCCGTCGATGGTGTCGCCGGCCTTGAGAGCATCGAAATTCGCTGAGGTCATCGTGATCCTCCCTTACATCGGACGGATGGTCTGGCCGCGACCCGAGCAGATCACGTCGCCATGCTGGTTGAAGAAGACGTTGTCGTGCACCACGAACAGCCGCTCGCGCTTGATGAACTTGTCGAGCGCGCGGGCCTGCACGGTGATGGTGTCGCCGGGACGGGCAGGGATGTTGTAGCTCCACGACTGCCCGGCATTGACGGTACCCGGCGAGCGCATCCAGTCGTCGGCCGGCGTGCATGCGAACATCAGCAGGATGTGGATCGCGGGTGGTGCGATCAGTCCGCCATAGGGCCCGGCCTTCGCGGCCGCCTCATCCAGATAGAGCGGATTGGTCTCGCCGACCGCACGGCAGTACAGCGCGATCGCTTCCTGCGTGAGCAGGTAGGGCAGCGTCTTGCGCGGCTCGCCGGGGACGATGTCGTCCCACACCTTGCGCAGCTTCGCGTCCTTCCAGAAATCGGTTTCGAACGGGGTTGCCGCAGAACTTTCTGCTTGCGCCATCGAGGATCCTCCTGCTATTTAGTTCGCCAGGCGAACAGTTTATTCGCTGTGTGAATTGACGCTAGCGCGGTCGGGAGCCCCTGACAAGCGGGCAGCGCCGCGTCATGAGCAGGCAGCCATGCGGGCCGCGATGTGATGAGCAGAACGACACCCCGAACCAGATGACGCCATGAGCAAAGAGAGTGACGGCTTCGTGCGCGCGATCGCGCGCGGTTTCTCGATCATCGAGGCGCTCGGCAAGCCGCCGGGCCGGCATACGCTGGCGGAGGCCGCCGACACCGCCGGTCTCAACCGCGCCACCGCACGCCGCATTCTCGCGACCCTGGTGGCGCTGAAATATTGCGCCTCCGATGGACGCTACTTCAGCTTGCGGCCGCGCGCGCTCGGGCTCGGCCTGTCCTATCTCAATGCGCTGCCCTATTGGGCGCATGCGCAGCGCGCGCTGGAGAATTTGCGCAACGAGATCGGCGAGTCCTGCGCGATGGCGGTGCTCGACGAGGACGAGATCGTCTATGCGCTGCGTCTGCCTGCGCGGCGGATTCTGTCGGCCAATCTCGGCGTCGGCAGCCGGCTGCCCGCGCATCTGGTGTCGCTCGGCCGCGTCATGCTCGCGGCGCTGCCGCCCGGCACCCGCGAGGCTTATCTTGCGACCGGCGGCTTCAAGCAGGTCACGCCGCGCACGGTGACCGATCCGGAGCGTCTCGGCGAACTGCTCGCAAGGATCGAGAGCGACGGCTACGCCTGGGTCGATGGCGAGCTCGATCCCGCGATCTGCGGCATCGCGGTGCCGCTGCGCGACCCCGCCGGCGCGGTGGTCGCGGCGCTCAGCGTCAACACGATCTCCGGCACGGTCAGCGAGGCCGGCGCGCGCAAGAAATTTCTGCTGCCGCTGCGCCGCACCGCACAGGAGATCCGCAGCCAGATGCTCACCTCGGGCTAGGTGCGCACATGCTCTGGATCAGTGATTGTTTCCCGTCACCTTGCCTGCTTAGATCGCGGAGCCGAGCCCGACCTGACGCTCGGGGTGCAGTATCCGGGTTTCGGTTGGAGCGATTGCCATGAACAAGGTTGTTCTCACGCTGCTTGTGTCCGCCGCGCTCTGCGCGTCATTGCCGCTGCGAGCCAATGCTGAACTCGATGTCGCCGCGCTGAAGGGCGCAATCGAGAAATCGGTCGAGGCCGACTATCCGAAACTCGACGCGCTCTACAAGGACCTTCACGCCCATCCCGAGATCGCGTTTCAGGAGGAGAAGACCGCGGCCAAACTGGCTGCCGAGATGCGGGCGCTGGGCTTCGACGTGACGGAGCACGTCGGCAAGACCGGGCTGGTCGCGATCTACAGGAACGGCGAGGGCCCCACCATCATGGTGCGCACCGAACTCGATGCGCTGCCGATGGAAGAGAAGACCGGCCTTCCCTATGCCAGCCACGACAAGACCACATGGCAGGGACGGGAAACCTTCGTGGCCCACAGCTGCGGCCACGACATCCACATGGCGAGTTGGGTGGGCGCGGCCAAGACGCTGGTCGGCCTGAAAGACCAATGGCACGGCACGCTGATGTTCATCGCCCAGCCGGCTGAAGAGATCGTGGCGGGTGCCAAGGCGATGCTGGCGGATGGTCTGTTCACGAAGTTTCCAAAGCCGAATTTCGGCTTCGCCTTGCACGATGGCCCGTTCGCCTATGGAACGGTGCGCTATCGCGTCGGGATCGGCTCATCCGCCGCCGATGGCCTCTACATCAAATTCCGTGGCCGCGGCGGGCACGGTGCGGTACCGCAGGCGACGATCGATCCCGTGATGATGGCCGCGCGCTTTGTCGTCGATGTTCAGAGCGTGATCAGCCGCGAAAAGGACCCGACCGAATTCGGCGTGGTCAGCATCGGCGCAATTCACGGCGGCACCGCGTCAAACATCATTCCTGACGATGTGGTGCTGCTCGGCACCATTCGCACCTTCAAGCCCGAGGTGCGCGCCAAAATGCTTGCAGGCATCGAGCGGACGGCAAAGGCGGTCGCCGCCATGTCGAATGCGCCGGAGCCCGAGATTAACCTCGCCGAAGGGACCAAGGCCGTGGTCAATGATCCCGACGTGGTCGGCACGGCGGAAAAGGTGCTGAAGGCGGCGTTTGGCGACAAGTTCGCAACCTCGCCGCCCGGCACGCCCAGCGAGGATTATTCCGAATTCGTCAGCGCCGGGGTGCCGTCGATGTTCTTCAACATCGGTGTCTACGAGCCGGAGCGCGTCGCCGCGGCCCGGGCAGGCAACGGCCCGCCATTGCCGACCAACCATTCGCCGCTGTTCGCGCCGGTGCCGGAGCCCACCATCAAGACCGGTGTCGAGGCCATGACGCTTGCCGTGTTGAGCGCGTTCGACCGGCAGGCGCGGGGAAATTAGCCACCTGCGGCCAGGCGCGCTCGAGAGATTTCTGCTTCCGTTGCACCGCATATTCTCGCCGTGCCAAAACTTGCAGACCGGTTGCTCAACTTGCTGGAGGAGTCCTGTGGCAGACCCAATCCGCGCCCCATTCTACCACGACGGAATGCGTGAGTTGCAGGACCGCTTCGACGGTCGTCGCGTCGCTGACGGCCTCGAGAAGCATCGCCTCCACTTCGAGTTCTGGGAACAGGAGCGCAAGCTCATAGAGGAGACGCGATTCTTTTTCATTGCGACGAGCTATCAGGACAACGTCGATTGTTCGATGCGTTGCGGCGATCCCGGCTTCGTGAAGATTACCGGGCCCGACACGCTTGAATACCCCGAGTATGACGGCAACAACATGTACCGCACACTCGGTAATATTCACCGCAACCCGAACGTCGGGTTGCTGTTTGTACGGCTCGACGGCAAGACGTTTCGCGCGCGCATCCGGGGCAAGGCAACGATCCACGACGGCGCGGAAACGCTTGCCCGGCATCATGGTGCGAAGCTTGTCGTGCGCGTCAAATGCGAAATCTTTCCGAATTGCCCGCGCTACATTCCGGACATGATGGGCGCGTCAGCGGATGTGGCGGCGAATCCGTTCGTTCCTCGGCCCGGCTACGAGCCGCCCGCACCGGAATGGAAGAGCCGGGATTACCTCAAAGACGTACTTTCGAAATACGATCCGCATCGGAAACGCGACGCATAGCGAGCAGGCTCTTCGTGGCGAGAACGAATCTTGCTCTGCGCCGCGCTTCGACGGCAAAGCGGACGCGGCTTGCAATCTTACGCGCCCCAAACGGATGTGGGATCGGCGGAGCAAGACCCGATCAAGGCAGCGGCGCCATGTAGGGAATGCTGCCGACCAATACGAACACCTGAACCGCATTGCACAGCATGCCGCCCCAATGCAGCCGGCGGAGCCGTCGCACCGCGGTCGGATCACCCGAGTCTCGCGCGTTCGCCTCGGCATCGAGCCGCCGCAGGAACCATCGGCGCGCCAGCACCGCGAACGCCGCGATCAAGGCGATGCCAAGCGCGACGGCCGGCCGGCCCGCCGCGGCAAAGGCGAGCGTCCCGATCACACCCGAGACCGTCAGCACCAGGAAGTAGGCATTGAACATGCCGCGCAGCAGGCGGGTGACGGGCGGGACGTCGAGCTTCACGAGCAGGAACGCGGGAGCCGCGAGCAGGAAGTAGCCCATCGGCACCAGCAGGATGATGGTGGAGAACAAGACCGCTTGATCCGGCGTCATGCAGCCGCGCCCTTCTTTGAAGGCTGGAGGATTTCGGTGCGGAAACCTCAAGGAGTATCCGCATGAGAAATCCCCGGCACTATTAGGCTTTGGTCGGATGCGATCCCGTCGGGGCCAGACCTTGGCGAACGGACGCAAGGTCACTCGGCCCCATGTCCTGGGAACATTCGGCATCCCATTTGCGAATGCAGGGCCCAGGCCAGAGTCATGCCACATCTGTTGGGTGGACCGTCTCTTGCATGCTAGACAGGACTTACGTCCAACCTCAGAGGCCAGAATTCTCATGCCCATCGTCAACCGCGTCGCCGATCTGCAACCCGATATCCAGGCCTGGCGCCGCAACATCCATGAAAACCCCGAACTGCTGTATGACGTGCACCGCACTGCATCATTCGTAGCCGACCGGCTGCGGGAGTTTGGCTGCGACGAGGTCGTGACCGGGCTCGGCAAGACCGGCGTGGTCGGGGTCATCAAGGGCAAGAAGGGCGCGGCCAAGGGCGACGTCAAGGTGATCGGCCTGCGCGCCGACATGGACGCGCTGCCGATCCACGAGGAAACCAACCTGCCTTACGCCTCGAAGACGCCGGGCAAGATGCACGCCTGCGGCCACGACGGCCACACCGCGATGCTGCTCGGCGCGGCACGCTATCTCGCCGAGACGCGCAATTTCGCCGGCGACGCGGTCGTGATCTTCCAGCCGGCCGAGGAGGGTGGGGCCGGCGCGGCCGCCATGATCAAGGACGGCTTGATGGACCGCTTCGGCGTCCAGCAGGTTTACGGCATGCACAACGGTCCGGGGATTCCGATCGGCTCGTTCGCGATCCGCTCCGGCCCGATCATGGCGTCCACCGACGAGGTCAATATCAACATCGAGGGGCTCGGCGGCCACGCCGCGCGGCCGCACAAATGCATCGATTCGGTGATGGTCGGCGCGCAACTGATCACCGCGCTGCAGTCGATCGTGTCGCGCAGCGTCGATCCGCTCGATTCCGCCGTGATCTCGATCTGCGAATTCCACGCTGGCAATGCCCGCAACGTGATTCCGCAGACCGCGGTCTTGCGCGGCACCGTCCGCACCCTGACCCCGGAGGTCCGGCAATTGATCGAGAAGCGCATCGGTGAAGTGGTCAAGGGCGTGGCGCAACTGACTGGCGCGCGGATCGATCTCGACTACAAGCGCGGCTATCCCGTCACCGTCAACCACGCATCGCAGACCGAATTCGCGACCCGGATCGCCAAGGAGGTGGCCGGCGACGGCAACGTGCATCCGATGCCGCCGCTGATGGGCGGCGAGGATTTTTCGTACATGCTGGAAGCGCGGCCCGGCGCCTTCATCTTCTGCGGCAATGGCGACAGCGCCGGCCTGCATCACCCCGCCTATAATTTCAACGACGAGGCGATCGTCTACGGCACCTCCTATTTCGTGAAGATCGTGGAGGACGCGCTGGCGGCGTGATCTTCGCTGTCTGCGTCGCTGCGCTATCTCTCGATCGGCATGCCTGCGACAAACGCGAAGCGTTTGCGCAAGGGAGCGCGGCGACGAAGCAATCCATGCTTCAGCGAGCGAAGAGATGGATTGCTTCGCGGAGCCGGTCATCGGGCGCGCGTTCGCGCGACCCGTTGGCTCGCAATGACGAACCAGTGCGCGTACTCACAAGTTCTCATGATGTCCGCTTCGCTCCGCTAACGGCCGCTTTTGGGCAGCAGCAGCAAATGACGCGAGGCGTCAGAAGGCGACGTCGTGACGCGCCACATGTCGCCGGCGACGTCTTCGAGTGAGCTGCCTAGCCGTGAAGTTGCGAGTTGAGGCCGTCCCAATTTCGTGTACGTCTGGTTGCCTCAAGAGCGCCGCTCTGGGAATTACGACGAAAAAGAAGGCCCTTCTGGCCTGAGAGTTCTTTGGCTTTCAGCACTCGGCCATCTTCCAAAAGGATGCGCGCGCCTGCCGTGATATAACAGCCCGCCTCGACGATACAATCGTCACCCAACGAAATGCCGATACCGGCGTTGGCTCCGATCAGGCAGCGCTGACCAACTGTAATCCGCTCTTTCCCGCCTCCGGACAGAGTGCCCATGATCGACGCTCCGCCACCAACGTCGCTGCCACTTCCCACAACCACACCGGCGCTTATCCGGCCTTCGACCATGCAGGGACCGAGCGTGCCTGCATTAAAATTGCAAAAGCCTTCATGCATGACGGTCGTGCCCGGCGCCAGGTAGGCTCCGAGCCTTACGCGATCCGCATCTGCAATTCTCACGTCCGCAGGCGTCACATAGTCAGTCATGCGCGGAAACTTATCCACGCCTGTCACCTCAAACGCGAGCGCACGCATTCGTGCTATCAGTCGTGCGTCCGGTACACGAGAGCATTCACAGGGACCGAGGGTCGTCCAGGCAACGTTGGGTAACTGACTGAAAATTCCTTCAAGGTTCAGGCAATTCGGCTGAACGAGCCGGTGGCTCAGGAGATGGAGTCGAAGATATGCGTCGTGCACATCAGTCGGCGCAGATGCAAGGGAGTCAATTTCTGTACGGATTGGAACGATCTCGACATTTCGGACGTCGTCGTGTCGCGCATATCCGTCTGCCGACTCACCCAACGATCTGTTGATCTCGTCCTTCGTCAGCCGTACCGTTGCCGCCCTGCCGGCCTCCGCGACCAGGCGCAGCTGAAGAAACCAGGAATCCAACACGCGACCGTCAGCGGCAATCGTCGCAAATCCCTCGCCGCTCGCGCCCCTCAGCTCTATCGCCATTTGAATTTCTCACACCACGACCCTGCACATAGTGCATACGCGAGTTCTCCTGGAATTGGCAACTTCTGCACGCTCAAACACGTCCGCTTTGGGCCATTTTCGACGGATTGAGCGGGGAAGCCGACGGGTGATGTCCGCTTCTGGCCGAACGCCGGGGCCGGGCCGAGGACGTTGCGTCCGGCTGCGGCCTAATGAGTCCGCGTCGTGGACCACCTCACGCATCCCATCGCACCGGCAGCGTCGCCGGTCCGCGGAACACCCAGCCGCGGACGGCAGGCGGCGCCTCCGAGCGGAGGCGCAAGTTGCGCAGGCGCGCGAACAGCATCGGCACCACGATCTTGCCGACGGTGAGCCGCGACACCCAGGTGCCGGCGCAGAAATGCGGTCCGGCGCCGAACGCCAGATGCGATTGCTTCGGCCGCGTCACGTCAAAACGATCGGGCTCGGTGAAGCGATTGCCGTCGCGGTTCGCGGCGCCGACGCAGAGCCCGATCTGAAGGCCCTCGGGCAGCGTGGTGCCGGAAAGATCGACATCGCGGGTGACGCGGCGCGGATACATGCCGATCGGCGAGATCCAGCGCACCGCTTCCTCGAGCGCAGCGGGCCATAGCTCCGGCTTCGCCAGCACGCTGTCCTTCTGCGCCGGGTTTTGCAGAAGACCGAGCACGAGGGTCAGGATCGCATCGCGCGGCTCGTTCAGCCCGCCGCCGATGATCACCTTGATGTTGGCGCGGATGCCCTCGATCGGCATCGGCGGATCGGCGTTGACCATCGAGGACAGGATCGAGGGATTGGGGTGGCTGCGGTGATCATCGAGCACCGCGTCGATCGCGGCGTCGACATCGGCGCTGGCCTGCATCGCCTTCCGTTCGATCCCGGCATCGGCTGCGTAGTTGCCGGCGCCGTCGATCAGGGCTTGCGACCAGTCGGCCAGGGTCTGCCACGGCATCGCGCGAAAGCCGATCATGGCCATCAGGCTGAGCGAGGCCATCGGCGCTGCGAGTGTGGAGAACAGATCGGCGTCGTCAGCCGCGGACAGGTCATCGATCAGCTTTTCCGCGATCGCGGTGAATTGCGGCGCCCAATACTGCTTGATCGTGGCCGGACGGAACGAGGGCTCGATCGCCTTGCGGCCGATCGCGTGCTCGGCGCCGTCCTTGCGCATGAAGGTCGGCCCCATCACCTTGTTGACCAGCGAGGCGGGGTTATCGGCCGAGTAGGTCGCGGGATCGCGCTCGATCCGTACGATGTCGTCGAAGCGCGTCACCAGCGTCAGCTTCGCGGGCTCGACAAAGACCGCCGGCGCCATCTCGCGCAGGCGGCGGAAGATCGGATAGGGGTCGTCGAGCAGATCCTGATACGCGATGTCGGTGACGACGGGCACGGTGCTGGTCATTGGTCCTCCCAACGCTTTTCGCGAAGCCTAGCGCCAGCGCCAGCAATCAATCAATTCGATGGGATCGATAAAGACCATCGAAATATTCTATGATCTCGTGCTAGGCTGGGCCGCCAGCAAGGCGGGAGATGCAGCGTGGCGGCCAATTCCTCGATCGATCCGATCGACATCGGGACCTTGCGGACGCTTGTGCTGGTCTACGACCTGCAGTCGTTCTCGGCGGCGGCCAAGCGGCTCGACGTCAACCAGTCCACCATCAGCTACGCGGTCGAGCGGCTGCGCGGCGCGCTCGGTGATCCCTTGTTTGTCCGCAACGGCAATGGCGTGACCGCCACCGAACGCTGCGCGGCGCTGGTCAGCTGGGCGCGAGACATGATCGGCGAGATCGACGGGCTTGCCTCACCGGCGGAATTCGATCCGGCGACGGCGCAGGGCAGCGTGACGATCTCCTGCAACTATCACGAACGGCAGACCCTGATGCCGCAGTTCAGTGCACGGCTGCGTGCCGGCGCACCACGGGTCCGTCTCGTCCTGCTCGATGCCGCGGGCCATGGCGACATCCATCTCAAGCAGAACCAGTGCGACATCGTGCTCGGTCCGGTCGGGGTCGTCGGCGAAAGCTTCTTTCGGCGCCATATCCTCACCGATCACTATGTCTGCGTGATGGATCCGGCCAATGCGCTGGCGCGCGGCCGGATCGCGCTGTCGGCCTACGCCAAGGCCGAACACGTCTTCATCACCCATAGCGGCGAGTGGCAGCCGCTTTATCTCGAGGCGCTGAAGGCGAGGGAGATCGAGATTGAGCCCGCGGTCAGCCTTCCGAACCACGACAGCCTGGAGCGCATCGTTGCCGGCACGAGGCTGGTTGCGACGATCCCGCATCACCTGGCGCGGGCGATGCGCGGCGGCCTGCACGTCGCTTCGCTGCCGTTCCGCGTGCCGATCTCGATCGACATGTACTGGAGCGCCCGGACAGCCAAGTCCGGCCTGCACAAATGGGCGCGCGGCCTGCTGGCGGAGGTCGCGAAAGCTTACGCGGCTTGAACAAGCTACGTGACGCTTGCGCTCTATCTAGCCTGTTCGTCATTGCGAGCGAAGCGAAGCAATCCATCTCGTCACTTGCGGAGGCATGGGTTGCTTCGCTGCGCTCGCAATGACGGCAATACCCAAAAAGAGAAGGCCCGCACTAATGGTGCGGGCCTTCGTCCGGCGCGATGCCGCGCCGAAAGCGTGTCGGCATCAGAACACGTGGTAGAACACGTAGTACAGACAGCCCGAGAGGATCATCGCGGCGGGCAGGGTCAGCACCCAGGCCATCGCGATGTTGCGGATCGTCGCCCATTGCAGGCCGGAGCCGTTGGCGGCCATGGTGCCGGCAATGCCCGACGACAGCACGTGCGTGGTCGAGACCGGCAGGCCGTAGCCGTCGGCCGCCGCGATCGTCGCGGCTGCCGTGATCTCGGCGCAGGCGCCCTGCGCGTAGGTCAGGTGGGTCTTGCCGATCTTCTCGCCGACGGTGACGACGATCCGCTTCCAGCCGACCATGGTGCCGAGGCCGAGCGCGATGGCGACGGCGAACTTCACCCAGCTCGGGATGAACTTGGTCGCGGCATCGAGCGAGCCCTTGTACTCGTTCAGCGTGGCGACGTCGGCGGCAGTCAGCTCGGCTTCCTTGTCCTTCATCAGGAAGCGGATCGCCTCGGACGCCAGGTACATGTCGTTACGGGTGTTGCCGACCGCGTCGGCCGGGAACTTGGCCAGCGAGCCATACTGGGCGACCTGCTGTCCAATGTCGCGCACCAGCACTGCCAGCGACGGATAGGTGCCTTCGTTGATCTGGTGCTGCGCGACATAGTTGGTCACCGCCGGGCGCGGATTGCCGATCACATTGTAACCGGCGGCCTTGCCTTCGATGACCTTGCTGGCCGAGGTGGAGTGCGCGGCGAACTGCTCGATCTGGCTCGCGGGCAGGGCGCGGTTCAGCGCGTAGGCGGTCGGCACGGTGCCGATCAGGATCAGCATGATCAGGCCCATGCCCTTCTGGCCGTCGTTCGAGCCGTGGAAGAAGCTGACCAGCGTGCAGGTCAGGATCAGGATGCCGCGGATCCACCACGGCGGCGGCTGGTCGCCGACCGGCTCGCCGAACAGCGCCGGCGTCGCACGCGCCAGCACGATCTTGAGGATGTAGAGCAGGCCGGCGGCGAGCGCGAAGCCGAACAGCGGCGACAGCAGCAGCGCCTTGGCGATGTTGGTCGCCTGCGACCAGTCAACACCGGAGGTGCCGTCGCGGCCGCGCAGCAGCGCGTTGGTGATCCCGACGCCCATGATCGAACCGATCAGGGTGTGCGAGCTCGAGGCCGGCAGGCCGAGCCACCAGGTGCCGAGATTCCAGATGATGGCGGCGATCAGCAGCGCGAACACCATCGCAAATCCGGCGCTGGAGCCGACCTGCAGGATCAGTTCGACCGGCAGCAGCGACACGATGCCGAACGCGACGGCGCCGCTCGAGAGCAGCACGCCGAACAGGTTGAACATGCCCGACCAGACCACGGCGATATGCGCCGGCAGCGAGCGGGTGTAGATCACGGTGGCGACCGCGTTGGCGGTGTCGTGGAAGCCGTTGACGAATTCGAAGCCGAGCGCGATCAGCAGCGCGACGAACAGCATGATGTAGGGCAGGAACGACGTGACGCGCGTGCCGGTGGCGTCGACGTCGGCATAGATGCTGTAGGCAACGAACAGCAGCGCGGCTGCGACCACGCCCAAATAAATGATCCCCGTCATGGGGTGGAAGCCCTTGTCGAGGTCCGGACCCTTTTTCAGGGCGGGCTCGATCGAGCCGGGTAACGCCATATCGCTCATGGTAAACTCCTGTCCCAATGCCTCTGATTTTGAGCGATGCATATGACAGGCAATTGAAATCCGCCCCGTGAAATGAACCGGCCACCCGTGACGGTGGACATCCCGCCGAATTGTTGTGCAACGCATTGAAGGTCCACGAGCCTTCGCGGCCTCGTGGCAATCTTCAGCAACAGACGATCACCGATCGCGCAATGATCGTGACTGAAGTCACCGTCCGGGTTTCGCGGAGCGAGACATGCGGAAGGTGAGGACGCCGGCAGCGAGACGTCGGGCCCGCGAAGCCACGCCACAGGGAATCGAGGTCACTGGAATCCTGGCAACCAGGAATTCAAATAACCAGAAATCCAGCGCGTGCTGCGAGCAAGTGAGTGAGGAGGGGAGGATTGCAAGATGAGGTGGCGCGCCGCACGATTGGGGCTAGCAAACCGCGCAGCGCGCCCGCCTCAGGTACGTCATGGCGTGAACATGACGCCCGATACCTATGGAACATGTCACAGTACCACGGATCAATTAAAGGTTGTAGGTATTTGTCGGCGTCCAGAGACAATTTCACGTTGAAGTGTGGTCCCTGGTTCCACCGGTTTGGCGCAACTCAGGCCGCGCGGGCCGCATTGCGCAACTGATCTGCGGCAATTTTCAGGTCGTCAGTAAAGCGCTGATATTCCAGCGCTTTGGCTTTCTCGTCGGGCAGCCGCAACAGGTAGGACGGATGTACGGTGACGAGCACCTTGGTTCCGTCGTGATCGATCAGGCGGCCGCGGTTCTTGTTGATCGGGGTGATCTTGCCGAGCACGCTCTGCGCTGCGGTGGCGCCGAGCGCCACCACGAGTTCCGGCTTGATGGCGGCGAGCTCGCGCGCGTACCACTGGCGGCAGGCGCGGATCTCCTGTGTGCCCGGCTTCTGGTGCAGCCGGATATTGCCGCGCGGCACGAATTTGAAGTGCTTCACCGCGTTGGTGATGTAGACCTTGGCGCGCGCGATGCCTGCGTCCTCAAGCGCGCGATCGAGCATCTGCCCGGCCGGTCCGACAAAGGGATGGCCTGCGAGATCTTCCTTGTCGCCGGGCTGCTCGCCGACCAGCATCAGCGTCGCGCTTTGCGGCCCTTCGCCGAACACGGTCTGGGTTGCGTCCTTCCACAGCGGGCAGGCGCGGCAATCGGCGGCCTCTTCGCGCAAGGCAGCGATCGTGTCGCGCGCTTGCATGTCGTGAGTTTGCTTGCGGGCCATCGGCTCATCCTGCGGCTTCAGCGGCCCCGTCGCCTTGCGTGCGATGAAGGGGCCGCTGGTCATGCGCATGGCGTCTTCGATCAGCGGCTTAATGATCGAGTCCTCGGGCAGGTTCCTCCAATAGGCCTGCGGCATCTCCATCACTTTCAGCCGCGCGGGATTGAAGAGGCCGTTGTCATGACGCCGCCAGACCTCCTCGAGCCGATCCTCGCTCGGCACCTCGGATTTGGCGACGCCCGGCGAGATCGAGATCGCGTGCCCGTCCCAATGCGCGCAGACGTCGGGGGTCAGGATCGACCACGGCATGTCGGCGAAGCGGCCGGCGAAGAAAGGTGCGGCGAACTCGACGATGCGATGCTCCGGCTCGAACCAGGCGACGTAATGCGCCGTCCGCTCGCGGCCGATCTCGCGGAAGCGGAGCTGCGCGTGCATCCTGTCGATATCGCGATAGACCGCGCGCGCCATCGCGTGGACCTCGGCGACCTCGGGATCATCAGTCGCGCTGAGCAGATCGTGATGGCTGCGCAGCCGCCACAGCAGGCGATAGAGCAGGGCGAAGCGCTCGTCATTGCGATGCAGGATCGCGGTCTTTGCGAGCTCGACGAAAATGGCTGTCACGTTGAACCGCGCCTGTGGTGCATCGGGCAAGTCATTCACGCAGGAGGCTGACGACAGTTCGTCGTCCTTGCGTACGGTCCACGTGACCTCCGCAGGCTTCACGTCATTCAGCGCCAATCGCCGCGCGGCCTTGCGCCAGCCCTCGAAATCGGTGTCGTTGTCGAGCACGATGATACGCATGCGATTGCTCCGTTTCCGTCACGCCGCCATTTTCGGGGCCTGCGCGCCTGACTTGCGGAAGATCAGAGCCCGTCCGCTTCGGCGGCTGCTGAATCTCATTGATTCCACTCATGAATCGATGAGCTCACCAATCCGATTGACTCCACGGGCCCTGTTAGCTTTATATTAGAACATATCATGAACAACTGAGCCAGTCCCTGGTTCTCTGTTCTGGTCAGTGACGGCCTCAAATTTTCAGGTGGAAGGAGCGGCGCAATGAATGGCGCACGCACGGGTACGCTTGCGTCTCTGCGCGGCAGCATCGCGCGCATCGAGGCGCCATCGGAGGCGGCGATGCCGAACCGCATCGCGCTTGGACACACGAGCGCGGACGCGATGCTGCGCGGCGGGCTCGCGCCGGCCGCGCTGCACGAGGTATTCGCGGCCGGCCATCAAGGCGGCGCGGCAACCGGCTTCATCGCCGGGCTCGCCGGACGGGTGTCAGCGCGCAAGCCGCTGGTCTGGGTGCGGCAGGATTTTTCCGATCGCGAAAACGGCGCGCTGTCGATGCGCGGGCTCGCCGAGCTCGGCCTCGATCCGCGCCTCTTGGTCACCGTGCGTGCCGCCGATGTCGACAGCGGCCTGCGCACCGCGGCCGACGCGCTCGCCTGCGATGCGCTCGGCGCTGTTGTCCTCGAGATCTGGGGCCATGCGCGCCAGCTCGATCTCGTCGCCAGCCGCAAATTGACCTTGGCTGCGCAAGCCTCCGGCGTCACCGCGCTGGTGCTGCGGATCGCGGCGACGGCGATCCCCTCGACCGCGGAGACGCGCTGGATCGTGCGCGCGGCGCATTCGCCGCCCGGCAATGCGGCCTGCGCCTGGGGCGCGCCGCGCTTCGAGGCCGAACTCGTGCGCAACCGTCATGGCCCGGTCGGGCGATGGATCATGGAATGGAAGTGTGATGAGTGCCAATTCAGTGAACCGTCGGCGTATCCTCAGCCTGTGGCTGCCACGCCTGCCCATCGACCGCATCAAGCGCAAGCTCGCACAGGACATCGCCTCGCAAGCTGAGACGTACGACAACGCTGTCGCACGAACTGACATACGGGAGGTGATAGGGCTCCCTCTCCCGCTTGCGGGGGAGGGTTGGGGTGGGGGTCTCGCTACGAGTCCCGCTGAGGAGAGAGCCCCCACCCGGATCGCATCTCGCGATGCGATCCGGCCTCCCCCGCAAGCGGGAGAGGCGAAGGGAGAACCTCGCTTTTTGCAAGCGCAAAAACTCCCCAGCGTCGTGGTCGCAAAGGACCACAACGCGATCCTGCTGCACGCGATCGACGAGGCGGCGGTGCGCGCCGGGCTGTCGATCGGGCTGCCGCTCGCCAATGCGCGGGCGATCTGTCCGGAGCTTACGGTCTACGACGCCGACCCCGCCGCCGATCTGAAGACGCTGAACGACATCGCCGACTGGTGCGACCGCTTCACGCCGCTGGTCGCGCTCGACACGCTTGACGGCCTGTTCCTCGACATCACCGGCTGCGCGCATCTGTTCGGCGGCGAGCGCGCGCTGCTGCAGATCGTGACCAATGCGCTGAGCCGGCGCGGCTTTGCCGTCAGCGCGGCGATTGCCGGCACCTCGATCGCGGCGCGCACGCTGACGCGCACCGCCTCGGGGCAGATCATCGCCGACGGCGCGGAGGCGGAGGCGGTCGGCCCGCTGCCGGTGTCGGCGCTCGGCGCCGATGCCACAATCACCACCGGCCTGCGCCGCGCCGGCCTGAAGACCATCGGCGATGTTGCCTCGCGCGCGCCGCATGAGATCTCGGCGCGGTTCGGCGCTGATTTCACGACCCTGCTCGGCCACGCGCTCGGGCGGGGCGATGCCCCGATCAGCCCGCGCAAGCCGCTGCCCGATTACATCGTCGAGAAGCGTTTCCCCGAGCCGATCGCAACCGACACCGTGATCGCGCTGACGCTCTCGAGCCTCGCCAAGACGCTGGTTGCGGCGATGGACAAGCAGGGCAAGGGCGCGCGGCAGCTGGAAGCGAGCTTCTTCCGCACCGACGGCGCGGTGCGCGTGATCCTGGTCGAGACCGGGCGTCCGGTGACGCGGCCGGAGATGATCGACCGCCTGTTCCGCGAGCGGCTCGATGCGCTCAATGATCCGCTCGATCCCGGCTTCGGCTTCGATCTCATTCGCCTCGCCGCGGGGCGTACCGAGATCGTGGTGCAGCAGCAGCGCGATCTCGACACCACAGTGCACGACAATGACGAGATCTCGGCGCTGATCGATCGCATCGCCGCCCGCATCGGCGGCAAACGCGTCGTCGTGCATCTGCCGCTCGAGAGCCATATCCCCGAACGCGCTGCGCTCGCGCTGCCGGCGCAGCATCATCTGGCCGCGGCGAGCGCGGCTGCCTGGCCCGAGCGCGTCGCCGGCGAGCCGCCGCTGCGACCGCTCAGGCTGTTCGAGCGGCCCGAGCCGATCAAAGTGCCGTTCGCGAGTGTGCCGGACGGCCCGCCGCACCAGTTCACCTGGCGGCGCGCGTTGCATGCGGTGGTGCGGGTCGAAGGCCCCGAGCGCATCGCGATGGAATGGTGGAAGCAGGACGGCGCAGCGCTGACGCGCGATTACTTCCGCGTTGAGGATGCCGAGGGCCAGCGCTTCTGGATCTTTCGCGACGGCCTCTACGAGAGCGAGCTGCGCGACGAGGAGGGCAGGCCGGTCCCCGCCAACTGGTATGTGCACGGGCTGTTCGCATGAATATGCAGAGCGTTTTCGAGCGAAGTGGGAGCCGGTTCGCGTGAAGAAAACGCGTCAAAACAAGAATCTGATGCCCGACTATGCCGAGATCGGCATCACCAGCAATTTCTCCTTCCTGCGCGGCGGCTCCGATCCGCGCGCCTATGTGCATCAGGCGAGCGAACTCGGGATTCCCGTGATCGGGCTCGCCGATCACAACACGCTGGCCGGCGTGGTGCGCGCCTGGAAAGAGCTCGACAGCGACAAGGTCGCCCATCCGCCCAAGCTTCTGATCGGCGCCCGCATCGTCTTCATCGACGGCACGCCCGATATCCTGGTCTATCCGTGCGACCGCGCCGCCTACGGCCGGCTGTGCCAATTGCTCACCCGCGGCAAGCGCGGCGGCGGCATCGAGCGCATCGAGAAGGGCGACTGCCGTCTCGCTCTGTCCGATCTCATCGACTTCGCGGAAGGCCAGCTCTTGGTGCTGGCGCTGCCGCACCGTTTCGAAGAGGAGAGAGCGCTTGATCTGCTCGCGCAGCTCAAGGCCAGCGCGGCCGATGGCGTCTGGCTTGCCGCAAGCCTGCTCTATCGCGGCGACGACAGGCGCCGTCTCGCGCGGCTCCATGGCCTCGCCGTCGATGCCGGCGTGCCGCTGCTTGCCACCAACGAGGTGCTCTATCACCATCCAGGGCGCCGTCCGCTGCAGGACGTGCTGACCTGCATCCGCGAAAAGACCACGATCGAGGCGGTCGGCCGCAGGCTCGAGGCCAATGCCGAGCGGCATCTCAAGCCGGCGCATGAAATGATCAGGCTGTTCCGCGATCTGCCGGACGCGATCGCGGAGACCATGCGCTTCGCAAAACGCATCTCCTTCTCGCTCGACCAGCTCAAATACCAGTATCCCGACGAGCCGGTGCCGCCGGGCAAGACCGCGCAGCAGCATCTGGAGGATTTGACCTGGGCCGGCGTCGACAAATATTTCGGCGGCGAGATCGACGAAAAACTTCGCGCCACCCTAAACAAGGAGCTCGCGCTGATCGCCGAGCTGAAATACGCGCATTACTTCCTCACCGTGCACGACATCGTGCACTATGCACGCAGCCAGAACATCCTGTGCCAGGGGCGGGGCTCGGCGGCCAATTCTGCGGTCTGTTACGTGCTCGGCGTCACCTCGGTCGATCCAACCAAGGTCGATCTGCTGTTCGAGCGCTTCATTTCCAAGGAGCGGCTGGAGCCGCCCGACATCGACGTCGATTTCGAGCATTCGCGGCGCGAGGAGGTGATGCAATATGTCTATCGCCGCTACGGCCGCCACCGCGCGGCGATCATCGCCACCATCATCCATTATCGCCCGCGCAGCGCGATCCGCGACGTCGGCAAGGCGCTCGGGCTGACCGAGGACGTCACCGCGGCGCTCGCCGACACCGTGTGGGGCAGCTGGGGCAAGGGCCTCAACGACATGCAGGTGCGGCAGGCCGGGCTGGACCCTGCGAATGCGATGATCAACCTCGCGGTCGAGCTCGCCACCGAGCTGATCGAGTTTCCGCGCCATCTCTCGCAACATGTCGGCGGCTATGTGCTGACCCAGGACCGGCTCGACACCTATGTGCCGATCGGCAACGCCGCGATGGACGACCGCACCTTCATCGAATGGGACAAGGACGATGTCGACGCGCTTCATATGATGAAGGTCGACGTGCTGGCGCTGGGCATGCTGACCTGCATCCGCAAATGCTTCGACCTGATCGATGACCACAAGGGCAAGCGCTGGGAGCTCGCCTCGGTCCCGCAGGACGAAGAAGAAGTCTACGACATGCTGTGCCGTGGCGAGTCGCTCGGCGTGTTCCAGGTCGAGAGCCGCGCCCAGATGAACATGCTGCCGCGACTGAGGCCGCGCACCTTCTACGACCTCGTCATCGAGGTCGCGATCGTCCGTCCGGGTCCGATCCAGGGTGACATGGTGCATCCCTATCTCAGGCGGCGAAACAATCAGGAGCAAGTGACCTATCCAGCGCCGGCGCCCGAACATGGCCCTGCCGACGAGTTGTATCGCGTGCTGCACAAGACGCTGGGCGTGCCGCTGTTCCAGGAGCAAGCGATGCGGATCGCGATCGAGGCAGCAAAATTCACCTCGGAGGAGGCCAACGGCCTGCGCCGCTCGATGGCGACCTTCCGCAATCTCGGCACCATCGGCAGCTATGAGGAGAAGCTGGTCGGCAACATGGTCGCGCGCGGCTACGATCCGGATTTCGCCCGTAGCTGCTTCGACCAGATCAAGGGTTTTGGCAGTTACGGCTTCCCGGAAAGCCATGCCGCGAGCTTCGCCCAGCTCGTCTACATCTCCTCATGGTTGAAGCACCATCATCCCGATGCGTTCTGCTGCGGCCTGCTCAACTCGCAGCCGATGGGCTTCTATGCCCCGGCGCAGATCGTCGGCGACGCCCGCAAGAACGGCGTTACGGTGCGCGAGGTCGATGTCTCCTTCAGCTTTGCGCAGAACACGCTGGAGGAGCGTGACGGGAAGCATTGCGCGGTGCGGCTCGGCTTCCGCCAGATCGACGGCTTTCACTGGCTGGACGAGGACGAGGAGAGGCTGAAGCAGTTACAATCGTCATTCCGGGATGCGCCGTCAGGCGCAGGCCCGGAATCCATTTCTCAGCATAGACGCGGCCCGATGGATTCCGGGCTCTCGCTTCGCGAGCCCCGGAATGACGGGGAGAAAGACTGGGCCGACCGCATCGTCGCCGCGCGCAACCGCCGGCCGTTCACGTCGCTCGAAGACTTCGCCCGTGACACCGCTCTCCCCAAGCGCGCGCTGATCCTGCTCGCCGACGCCGATGCGTTCCGCTCGCTCGGGCTCGATCGCCGCGAGGCGCTGTGGGCGGTGCGGCGGCTGCCCGACGACGTGCCGCTGCCGCTGTTCGAGGCCGCCACCGCGCGCGAGCAGCCGGATGAGGGCGCAAAACCGCTGCCGGAGATGCCACGTCCCGAGCAGGTGGTCGCCGACTATCAGACCATCCGCCTGTCGCTGAAGGGCCATCCGATGGAATTCTTGCGCGAGATGTTCACCAGAGAGCGTGTCGTCGCCTGCCACACGATCAACCGCAGCAACGACCGCCGCCGCGTCAGTTGTGCCGGCGTCGTGCTGGTGCGGCAGCGGCCGGGCAGCGCCAAGGGCGTCGTGTTCATGACGCTGGAGGACGAGACCGGCATCGCCAATATCGTGGTGTGGCCGAAGGTGATGGAGCAGTATCGGAAAGAAGTGATGGGTGCGCGCCTGATCCTGGTCGAGGGCCACATCCAGAGCAGCCCCGAGGGCGTGACGCATCTGGTGGCGCAGCGCATGACCGACCGCTCCCACGATCTGATCGGCCTCGCCAACGAATCCCTCAGCAGCAAGCATCCGGTGCCGGCGGGCCCGGCGCTGATCGAGCCGCTCAACGACATCAGCCGTGATCACGGCGACAACCCGCCACAAAGGATCCGCCACCCCCGCAACGTCCGCATCCTGCCGCCGTCACGGGATTTCCATTGAGAGTTGTCGCCAGCATGTCGCCCTCTCACCGTCACCCTGAGGAGCGCGCATTGCGCGCGTCTCGAAGGGTCGACGGCCACCAGCCGGGCCGTGCATCCTTCGAGGCTCGCTCCGCTCGCACCTCAGGATGACGGGCCGGCCGTGAAAGTCGTCTCCCCTCAAAAATTCACCCGGTTCGAGATCGCGCCGTCGACGACGAGGTTCGAGCCGGTCGTGAACGAGGAGGCCGGGCTCGCCAAAAACACCGCGGCGTTGGCGATCTCCTGCGGCGTCGCCATGCGGCCGGTCGGGTTGCGGGCCAGCGCGTCCTGATAAATCTTCGGCGTGTTCTGCTCGACCATGTTCCAGATGCCGCCCTTGAAATACACGGTGCCCGGCGACACCACGTTGACGCGGATTTTCTTCGCCGCGTATTGCCGCGCCAGTCCCTTCGCCATGTGCACCAGCGCCGCCTTGATCGGGCCATAGGAGCCGGCGCGATCCGCTTGCGCGGCCGAGATCGACGAGATGATGATGAAGGCCGCGTCGCCGGTCTTCTCGCCGCTCGCTTCGAGGAACGGACGCGCCGCCTCGAACGCGTTCACCGCGCCGAGCACGTCGAGCCGGAAATTCTGCTCCCACGACGCCGGATCGCCGCCTTGCGCCATCGCGCCCGCATTGGAGAACATCATGTCGATGCTGCCCAGTTCGGTTGCGACACCGGCAATCCACGATGTCAGCGCCGCGGCGTCGGTGATGTCGACGGCCGCGCCGGTGACGCGCCCGCCGGCAATCTTCAGCTCGGCAACGCTGGATGCAACCTGCTCGGCGTTGCGCGCACAGACCGCGACGCCGACGCCTTCGCCGGCCAGCGTCGCCGCAATGGCCCGCCCGATGCCGCGCGTGCCGCCGAGCACGATGGCGTTTCGTCCCTTCAAACCCAGATCCATTCGGATGTCCTTTCTGATGCGCGGACTGTAGCGTCCATCGCGGCATTGCGCGACCTCGACATCTCGCCGCCCTCACGCGATTTTCAGCCGAGCGCATACGGCAAGGTCGTCGGCGCCATCGGTGTCAGCGGCGGTTCGGGCTCACAGGACAATGTGATCTCGCTCGCCGGCCAGGCCGCGCTGAAGTAGGGGCATGACACGATGCTTCTGCCGGGCTTCGGTCCGGCGGGAGCTCTCGCGGAATTTTGTTCGGCTTTTCAGAATTTAACTTGACGCCGCACCCAACTCAGATGTTCAATGCGCCCGTCTCACCCGACACGAGGGGCGCTTCGCGGTCGTCACGGACGTGGGTCGAGATGCGGTGGACGCCGAGTGCGCAACTGACGCGTGCGCATGAAGCGGACGGTGAAGTCGTGTGGTCCTGACGCCCTAGCGGCAGGTGTCTTTTCGCATTGCGCGATGCGCGTTGTGAAGGCGGTGACAAGCAAGCCCAGTCTCGCCGGGGAGAGCACGAAATAAGCCGTAAGCCATCGCGCAGGGAAAGCCGGATTGCTCCGGTTACACCTGTGGTCCTACCTCCCGTGCTTTTTGTTGCACGGGGCCCATGGGTGCGATCGGCACCCGGCTTTCCCTGCGCCCTCTGTTCGAGAGAGGGCGACACACGGAGTAAACCTCGGGCGCATCACGCCGCGAGAGTGCTCATCCGCGACCTACGTGCGAATGCTTACACGAAGCTTACAACCGGCTGCCATCAGATCGGTCGTGCGTTTGCAAGCGGATGAATTCTTCGGCAGCTGCATCCTATTCCACCGCGGCCCCCACCGGCGGCCCGCCCGGCGGGCGGTGCAGGAAGGTGATCGACGCATAGGCGCCGACCCACGAGCCGGCCGCTGCGAAGGCGACGTAGAGCCAGTTCTCGGTGTAGCTGATCACCGCATAGGAGGAGAGCACGTACCAGACGCTGCTCCAGGTCGCGGCCGGCACGCGCTTGCGCGCGACGACTGCCGAGGTGAACATGACGTAGACCGCGTCGGTCGCCGCGGTCGCGAGGAAGACGCCGCCGGCGGTGAGGGGATCGATGGCAGCCATTGCAACTCCTGTTCGGGTCGGGCAGAGCTAAGGCATGGTCCGGAAAAGTGTGAAACGGTTTTCCGAGAAGATGATGCCAAATACGGGTTGAGATCGGGCATTGCCATTTTGTCATCATGCTCGGGCATAGAATAATCGCAAACAGGAATGCGCATGCAGGACATCCGTGAAATCCTTTCCGATGTCTGGACCGGCACCGGCGGCGCGCCGTCCGCGCTCGACGCGGTCACGCTGACCGGCAGCGAGCCGCAATTGCCGTCGTCGTTTCGGGTCGCAGCGGTGGCGCAGGTATCGATTGCCGCGGCAGGCCTTGCGGCAGCGGAGATCTGGAAAGCCCGCAGCGGCGAGCCGCAGGACGTCTCGGTCGACATGCGCCATGCCGTCGTCGAATGTCGCAGCGAGCGATATCTACGGGTCGACGACAAGCCGCCGCCGCCCGCCTGGGACAAGATCGCCGGCGTCTACCGTGTCCGCGACAACCGCTTCGTCCGCCTGCACACCAATTTCCCGCATCACCGCGACGCCGTCTGCAAGGTGCTGGGCTGCAGCGCCGAGCGCGACGAGGTCCAGGCCGCGCTGCTGCAATGGGACGGCGAGGCGTTCGAGACCGCGGCCTATGCGGCCGGCGGCGTCGTCGCCTTGATGCGCTCATATGACGAGTGGTCAGCGACGCCGCATGCAGGAGAGCTTGCAAGACTGCCGCGGATCTCGATCGAGAAGATCGGCGACGCCGCGCCAAAGCCGTGGCCCGCGGGGAAGCGGCCGCTGGCCGGCATCCGGGTGCTCGATCTGTCGCGCGTGATCGCCGGCCCCGTGGCCGGCCGCACGCTCGCCGCGCATGGCGCCGACGTGCTGCTGATCTCCGGTCCCGATCTGCCTGATATCCCCTGGCTCACCATCGACACCGGCCGCGGCAAGCTGACGACCTTTCTCGAGCTGCGCAGCGAGGAAGGGCGGGCCGTGATGCGCGGCCTCGTCGCGCAGGCCGATATTGTCTCGCAGGGCTATCGTCCGCAGGCGATTGCGCGGCTCGGCTTCTCGCCGGAGGAGGCGGCCCGCATCAATCCCGGGATCGTCTATGTGACGCTCTCGGCCTATGGCCATGCCGGTCCGTGGGCGGAGCGCCGCGGTTTCGACTCGCTGGTACAGACCACGACCGGCTTCAATCATGCCGAGGGCCAGGTCGCCGGCGTCGACGGACCGAAGGAATTGCCGGCCCAGATGCTCGACCATGCCACCGGATACTTCATGGCGTTCGGCGCCATGATGGCCAGGGCACGCCAGGCACGCGAGGGCGGCAGCTGGCATGTCCGGGTGTCGCTGGCGCAAACCGGGCGCTGGCTGTGGAATCTCGGCCGCCTCGAAGGGGGGCTTGCCACCGAGGACCTGAAGGCGGATGCGGTGCAGCCCTTCATGGAGCGGCTTCCGTCCGGCTTTGGCACGCTGAGTTCGGTCCGGCACGCCGCCATCCTGTCGCGGACCCCGGCCCATTGGTCCCGTCCGGCGATGCCGCTCGGCAGCCATCCTGCTGAGTTTCCCGCCCCAGGGTTTGCTGCCCCGGAGTTTCCCGGATGAGACATTCAGTCGCCGTTCAGGCTATCCGAACTTTAACGACGCACACCGCCGAAGTGCGATTTTTAGGTTGTTTGAAACGCCAATTCGGCACTATTAGCGCACCGCTGGGGTTGTCCCGCCGGAAGCTGCAACGATCGACCCCGCGGACCGCATGCTGAAAGAGTTTATCAAGCGAATGCAGAGCTTTAGCCGCCCGCGCCTGCTCGTGGCCACGGCGGTGCTGGTGGTCGCCTGCGCGGGCGCCTATGGCTACACCCGGTTCGGCTCGGACAAGCAGGCACCGTCGGAAGTCTCCAGCCAGTCCCGCAAGGGCGGCACGCGCTATGCACCATCGCCGGCCGAGTGGGCGAGCCTGACCTTCCAGACCGTGGCCGAGCACACCTTCCGCTCCGAACTGGTGACCGAGGGCAAGATCGGGATCGACGAGGACCGCTCCACCCCGGTCTATTCGCCCTATACCGGGCGGGTGACCCGCCTGCTGGTGCGGCCGGGTGATACCGTGGTGAAGGGGCAGCCGCTGTTCGTGATCGAAGCGGCCGACACTGTGCAGGCGCAGAACGACTACGTCGCCGCGATGACCGGCCTCAACAAGGCCCAGTCGGCGCTCGACCTGGCCCAGATCCAGGAGAAGCGCGCCAAGGACCTGTCCGAAGGCAAGGCGATCCCGCTGAAGGATTATCAGACTGCGCAGGCGACGCTGGTGCAGGCGCAGAACGACGCGCGCTCGGCGCAGACGCTGCTGGAAGCCGCGCAGAACAAGCTGCACATCCTCGGTTTCGGCGACGAAGCCATCACCACCTTGCAGCAAAAGGGCCGCCTCAATCCGGAGACGACGGTGTTCGCGCCGATCGGCGGCACCGTGGTCCAGCGCAAGGCCGGCCCCGGCCAGTATGTCTCGACCGGCGCCAGCGACCCGGTCTATGTCATCGGCGATCTCTCGACGGTCTGGCTGATCGCCTTCGTCCGCGAATCCGACGCCGACAATGTCGCGGTCGGGCAGGACCTCACCTTCAGCGTGATGGCGCTGCCGGGCAAGGTGCTGAACGCCCGGGTCAACTATGTCGCCGCCGCGATCGACGCGACCTCGCGCCGGCTCCTGGTCCGCGCCACCATCGACAACGCCGACAATCGGCTGAAGCCCGAGATGTTCGCCAATGTGACGCTGTATTCGAAGGGCGACCACCCGGCGGTCGGCGTGCCGAAGCAGGCGCTGATCTACGAGGGCGATCAGGTTCGCGTCTGGGTCGCGAAGGCCGACGACAAGACCATCGAGCTGCGCCAGATCAAGCCCGGCCTCATCAATGGCGACCTCGTCGAGGTCGCCGGCAATCTCAAGCCGGGCGAGCAGATCGTGACGAAGGGAAGCCTCTTCATCGACCGCGCCGCATCAGGTACCTAGCAGCATGATCCGGAAAAGTGGGAACCGGCTTTCCCTCGCGACAAACGCGGAACGCGTTTGCGCGGAGACCATGCTCACCAAGAAAAATCCTCTCCGTTGAAAGTGCCGATCTGAATGGATCGCCTCGTCGCCCTTGCCGTCAATCGCCGCTACTTGATGGTGGCCATGTTCGTCGTCGTCATCATCGGCGGCCTGCTTGCGTTCAAGCAGCTCAATATCGAGGCCTATCCCGATCCGACCCCGCCGATGGTCGACATCGTGACGCAGAGCCCGGGCCTCTCGGCCGAGGAGATCGAGCGCTACATCACGATCCCGATCGAGACCCAGGTCGCCGGCATCAAGAACCTCAAGACCATCCGCACAATCTCGCTGTACGGCCTGTCCGACGTCAAGCTGCAGTTCTCCTTCGACTACACCTACGACGAGGCGCTGCAGCAGGTGCTCAACCGGTTGTCGCAGCTCGCGCCGCTGCCCGGCAACGTGCAGCCCGGCATCTCCCCGACCAGCCCGATCGGCGAAATCTTCCGCTACCGGCTGAAGGGCCCGCCGAACTACAGCGTGCTCGACCTCAAGACGTTGCAGGACTGGGTGCTGCAACGCCGCTTCCGCGCGGTGCCCGGCGTGATCGACGTCACCGGCTGGGGCGGCAAGACCAAGACCTACGAGATCCAGGTCGACTTCAACAAGCTGGTCGCCAACGGCCTGACGCTGCCGCAGGTGCTGCAGGCGGTTTCCAACGCCAACATCAATGTCGGCGGCAACACTGTGAATATCGGCTCGCAATCGGCCGTGGTGCGCGGCGTCGGTCTGATCCGTTCGATCGACGATCTTGCCAACACCATGATCTCACAATCGGGCGGCAATCCGGTGCTGGTCAGGGACATCGGCGCCGTCACGATCGGCGAGAAGCCGCGGCTCGGCATCGCCGGCATCGACAATGACGACGACATCGTGCAGGGCATCGTGCTGATGCGCCGCGGTGAGCAGAGCTCGCCGACCATTGCCCGCGTCGAGCAACTGGTCAACCAGATCAACAATTCCTCGATCCTGCCGCCGGGCGTCAAGATCGAGCGCATCTACGACCGCAAGGATCTGATCGAGCTCACCACCCACACCGTGCTGCACAACATGGTGGTCGGCATCCTCCTGATCGTGCTGCTGCAGTGGATCTTCCTCGGCGACCTGCGCAGCGCGCTGATCGTCGGCGCGACGATCCCGTTCGCGTTGTTCTTCGCCGTGATCATCCTGGTGCTGCGCGGCGAATCCGCCAATCTGCTCTCGGTCGGCGCGATCGATTTCGGCCTGATCGTCGACGCCACCGTGATCATGGTGGAGGCGATCTTCCGCCGGCTGTCGCAGACCACCGCGCTGTCGGAAGACGAGCGAAGCCACATTTCCGACGACACGGTGATGGGGATGAAGAGCCATGCGATCCTGTCGGCGGCGGCCGACGTATCGCGCTCGATCTTCTTCGCCGCGACCATCATCGTCGCCGCGTTCCTGCCGCTGTTCACGCTGGGTGGCGTCGAGGGCAACATCTTCGGGCCGATGGCGCGAACCTATGCCTATGCGTTGGCGGGCGGATTGCTGGCGACGTTCACGATCACGCCGGCGCTGAGCGCGATCATCCTGCCGGCGCATATTCACGAAACCGAAACCTGGATCGTCAAGAAGCTCGATGCGATCTACCTGCCGACCCTGAACTGGGCGATCGGCAACCGCAAGATCGTGATGGCCGGTGCGGCCGGCCTCGTGGTCATGACCATCATCTTCGTGCGGTTCCTCGGCCTCGAATTCCTGCCCAAGCTGGAAGAGGGCAATCTGTGGATCCGCGCCACGCTGCCGCCGACGATCTCGCTGCAGGAAGGCAACGCCTATGTCAACGAAATGCGGAAGCTGATCAGCAGCCGTCCCGAGGTGGTGTCGGTGGTGTCGCAGCACGGCCGTCCCGACGACGGCACCGACGCCGCCGGATTCTTCAATGCTGAATTCTTCGCGCCGCTGAAGCCGGCCGGCGAATGGCCGGGCACGCATGACAAGGACGTGCTCACCGCGCAATTGCTCGCGCAGTTGCAGGACAAGTTCCCTGGCGTCGAATTCAACTTCTCGCAATACCTGCAGGACAACGTGTCGGAGGCGGTGTCCGGCGTGAAGGGCGAGAACTCGATCAAGCTCTATGGCAACGATTTGCAGGCGCTGACCGACACCGCCAACAAGATCAAATCCGTGTTGGCGACAGTGCAAGGTGTCACCGACCTCGCGGTGTTCACCTCGCTCGGCCAGCCGACCGTCCAGATCGACGTCGACCGGGCGCGGGCGGCGCGCTACGGCCTGTCACCGGGCGACATCAACGCCACGATCAAGGTCGCCGTCGGTGGCGACACCGCGGGCGATCTCTACGAACCCGGCAGCGACCGGCACTTTCCGATCATCGTCCGCCTTGCGCCGGAACATCGCAAGAGCGCGGAGGCGATCCAGAATCTGCGGATCGGGGCAGCGAATCCGAATGGCGGGGTCACGCAAATCCCGCTCTCTGAAGTGGCCTCGATCAAGCTGATCTCCGGCGCGGCCTACATCTATCGCGAGCAGCAGGAGCGCTATCTGCCGATCAAGTTCTCGGTGCGTGACCGCGACCTCGGCAGCGCGATCCTGGAAGCGCAGCAGAAGGTCAACGAGCAGGTCCAGTTGCCACCCGGCTCGCGTATCGAATGGGTGGGCGAGTTCGGCAATTTGCAGGACGCGATCAAGCGGCTGTCGGTCGTGGTGCCGATCAGCCTCGTGCTGATCGCGGTGCTGCTGTTCTTGAATTTCGGCTCGATGGTCGACACCATGCTCGCGATGAGCGTGATTCCGATGGCGATCTTCGGCGGTGTGCTCGGGCTGCTGATCTCGGGTATTCCATTCAGCGTGTCGGCGGCGATCGGCTTCATCGCGCTGTTCGGCATCGCGGTGATGGACGGCATCATCATCCTGTCGCAGTTCAACCAGCTGATCGACGAAGGCTATGACCGGATGCGCGCGGTGATCCGCACCGGCGAGCTGCAGCTTCGTCCGGTGTTGATGACCTGCGTCGTCGCCGGCATCGGCCTGTTGCCGGCGGCGGTGTCGGAGGGCATCGGCTCGCAGGTGCAGAAGCCGCTCGCCATCGTCGTCGTCACCGGCATGATGGTGGCGCCGCTGGTGATCCTGATCACGCTGCCGGTCCTGATCTCCTACTTCTCGCGCCGGCCGAAGGACAACGTCAGGTAAAGCCGTAGAGCCGCGCCGGATTGTCGACCAGGATGGTCTTGCGCACCGCGGCATCCGGCGCCCAGACCGGAAGCTGATTGAGGAGGCGGCCGTCGTCGATCTGGTACAGCGGCGTGACGTCGGTGACCTTCTTGCCTTGCGGCGTCACCGAATCCGGATGCGGCCAGTCGGTGCCCCAGACGATGCGCTCGGCATTGGCCGCGATCAGCGCCTGGGCCAGCGGCGCGGCGTCGGCATAGTCGGGCGCGAGCCTGGAGGCGCGATAGGCGCCGGAAATCTTGACATACGCCTTGCCGGATTTGACCAGCGCGAGCAGGTCGTCAAATCCCGGTTGGCCCGTGCCGAGCGCGGCCTCGGCGCCGCCGAAATGGTCGAACACCACGGGTACCGGCGCTGCCGCGACCAGGTCCTTGATCGCCGAGATCATGGCGAGGCTGGTGAACAGCTGCACGTGCCAGCCGCGCGCCTTCATCCGCTCGACCGCGGCCGAAAAGCGCTGCCGGCCGACATTGGGATCGTTGACGCCGCCGGTCGCGAGGTTGAGGCGGATGCCGCAGAAGCCGGCCTTCTGCATGGCGTCGAGATCGCTCTCGCTGGTCTTGTCGTCGATCACGGCGACGCCGCGCCCCGTGGGGCCGCGCGCCGTCATGCCGAACAGCGTCGACGAATTGTCGGGGCCGTAGACGCTTGGCGTCACGATCACCACGCGCTCGACATGCAGCGCCTTGTGCAGCGCGCTCATCGCTTCCGGCGAGGCTGGTTCCGGCGTGTAGACGCGGCCGGCGAAGAACGGGAATTTCGCGGGATCGCCATGGACGTGGGTATGGCAGTCGCAAGCACCGGCAGGCACGTCGAAGTTCACTGGAGTGGATGGTTGCGCTGCCTTGGAAAATGCGTTGCTGCTGGTCATGGTCACTCCCGCTGCGATGGAAGCCAGCATCATACTGCGTCGCGTCAGCATTGGACGTCTCCCTGCGGGCTCGGCTGTTATGCGCGCACTCCGCGCACCGGCATGTTGATGGCCGGCGGGGGCGGAGGTTATCGGCGGAGAGAGCGGGCGAAAAGGTCCGGTTCGCGGTGCGAACGGTTCCACAAAGCCTATTGTCCCGACGGCGTGCGCAGGCCATGCCAGGCGTCGCGCACCTGATGGTAGTGCACCTCGGGCAGATAGTCGGGCGTCTTGAGATTGAGCGTCTTGACGTCGAGGCGTCCGGTCGCGCTGAGCAGCGTGTAGGAGGCGATCACGCGATCGCGCTGCGCGCCGATCAGCCGGGCCCGCGCCGTGATCAGATCCTGCTGGGCGTTGAGCACGTCGACCGTGGTGCGCTGGCCGCCGGCGGCTTCCTTCTGCACGCCGGCGAGCGCAACCTCCGCGGCCTTCACCTCGGACTCGGAGGCGGACACTGCGATCTTGGCGCCCTCATTGGCGACCCAGGCGCTGACCACGGCGGTCTTGGCCTGGTTGCGGACCTGGTCCAGCACGAGGCGGCTCTGCGCCGCGACTTCCTTGGCCTGCCGGGTCTGCGAGGCCGCGGTGCCGCCGTCATAGATCGGCTGCGTGACCTGGCCGATCACCGAGGCCTGGTCGGTCCCGAAAGTGCCGAGCGTGGGGTCGCTGTCGCGGCTGCGGCTGACGCTGCCTTGCAGGGTGACGTTCGGCATCAGGCTGCTCTCGGCGACGCGGATCGAGGTCGAGGCGACGTCGACGTCGAAGCCCGCGGCCATCACGGCCGGATGCTCGCGCACTGCAAGTGCGATCGAATCCTCGCGGCTGCGCGGCAGCAGCCGGTCGATGGTCTCGGCCGGACGCAGTTGCGACGGCGCGCTGCCGACCACCTGCGCATAGGTCGCCTGGCTGATCGCGAAGTTGACCTCGGCGGCGTTGAGATCGGATAGGCCGCGGTTGAGCCGGGCCTCTGCCTGCGCGGTATCGGTCGGCGTGACGTCGCCGGCATTGAGGCGGCGCTGGGTGATCGCCTGGGTCTCCTTCAGGAAGGCGACGTTGGCGCGCTGCGCCTCGACCAGGGTCTGGTTGGCCAGCACGTTGGTATAGGCGGTGACGGCGTCGAGCAGCACGCCCTGGCCGACATTGCGCAGGGCCTCGCGGCCGGACTGCACCTGCAACTCGGCGACGCGGACGCTGTTGGCGGTCTTGAAGCCGTTGAACAGGGTCTGGGTCACGGTGACCCCGATCTGCCAGGGCTTCAGCGTCGCGCCCTGGATCACGTTGCCGGGCAACTGGTCGCGCACCGCCTGCAGGCCGAGCGAGAGGCCGGCGGTGATCTGGGGGCGGTAACCGGCCAGCGCCTGCGGCACGTTCTCGTCGGTCGCGCGCTGACGTGCCCGCTCGGCATTGAGCTGCGGATTGGTCTGATATGCCTTGGCCATGGCTTCGGGCAGGCTCTCGGCGCGCGCCGCGGTGTCAGTCAGCAGCGCGCAGGCCAGCACGCCAAGGCCGATGCCCGACAAAAGCACGCGCCTTGCTACGTCGCCAACCCTCGCGGCACGCCCAACCATGTGATCCCGCAAACCAAAACCCCGGCAGTCCGCTCTCGCCGATGCCGTCGACACATCTACCTGTTTAGGGGGCGGCACCGCCACAGGCAAACCGCCACGCGACATCTGCACATCATTTCGGTTGTTGTCTGTTGCCGGTTCGTCACAGGCGAACGCAGCTGTCATATGAAGTATAAGTTTGAACCGCCGGCCGCCGATTCAGCGATGCCGGTCATCCCCTGCCTGCCCCGGGTTCATCGCAGATGCCGAAACTCTTCTCTGATCCCGAGGCGATCGCGGAGCACATCGTTCGTGACGTCGGAACCGAACTTGTGGTGGGGCTGCCGCTCGGCCTCGGCAAGGCCAACCACATCGTCAACGCGCTGTACGCGCGGGCGGTCGCCGACCGCTCGATCAATCTGACGCTGTTCTCGGCGCTGACGCTGGAAAAGCCGAAGCCGAAGAGCCTGCTCGAACAGCGCTTCATCGGTCCCGTGATCGATCGCCTGTTCGGCTTCTATCCGGATCTCGCCTATGCGGATGCGCTGCATCGCGGCGCGCTTCCGCCCAACATCAAGGTGATCGAGTTCTTCTTCCTCGCCGGGCAATGGCTGCATCAGCCATTCGCCCAGCAGCACTACATTTCCGCCAATTACACCCACGCGGCGTCATATCTGCTGTCGCGCGGACTGAATGTCGTGCCGCAGCTGGTCGCCAAGCGCGTGGTCGACGGCGTGCCGCGCTACAGCCTGAGCTGCAACACCGACACGACGCTCGACGTGCTGCGCGCCCGTGCGCAGGGGCGGGCGTCGTTCAAGTTGATCGGCCAGGTCAATTCCGAGCTGCCGTTTATGCCGGGGCCCGGCGATCTGCCGGCGGATGAATTCGCCGCGGTGCTCGACAGTCCCGACACCGACTTCCCGCTGTTCGCGCCGCCGTCGGAGCCGATCAGCGACACCAAATATGCGATCGGATTGCATGCCGCGGGTCTGGTCCGCGACGGCGGCACGCTGCAGATCGGGATCGGGCAGGTCGGCGATGCGCTGGCGCAGGGGCTCGTGGTGCGTCACCGCGACAACGCCCAATTCCACGGCATCATGCAGCGCCTTGCGCCCGGTAGCGCACGGCTCGCGGCGGCCGAGACCGGACCGTTCGAGAAGGGCCTCTATGGCGTCAGCGAGATGCTGTTCGAGGCGTTTCTCGGGCTGATCGACGCCGGCATTCTCAAGCGCGACGTTGGCGGCGTGATCCTGCACGGCGCATTCTTCCTGGGTCCGCAATCCTTCTATCGGGCGCTGCGCGAGATGACGCCCGAGCAGCTGGCGCGAATCCAGATGATGCCGGTGTCCTTCACCAACGAGATCTTCGGCGACGAGGACGGCAAGCGCCGCGCCCGCCTCGATGCGCGCTTCGTCAACAACGCGATGATGGCGACGCTGCTCGGGGCTGCCGTCTCGGATGGCCTGGAGAACGGCCAGGTCGTGAGCGGCGTCGGCGGCCAGTACAATTTCGTGGCGCAGGCATTCGCGCTCGAGGGCGCGCGCTCGGTGCTGGCGCTGGAAGCCACCCATCAGTCCGGCAAGCAGACGCAGTCCAACATCCGCTGGTCCTATGGTCACGAGACCATTCCGCGCCACTTGCGCGATGTCTTCGTCACCGAATATGGCATCGCCGATGTCAGGGGGAAGTCCGATGCCGACGTGATCGCCGCGATGTTGCAGGTGGCGGACTCGCGCTTCCAGGGCGAGTTGATGCGGCAGGCCAAGGATGCCGGCAAGCTGCCGCGCAGCCATGAAATCCCGGCCGCTCACCGCGAAAATTATCCCGAGCGCATCAGCACGGCGCTGAAGCCCGCACGTGACGCGGGCCTGTTGCCGTCATTCCCGTTCGGCAGCGACTTCACCGACGTCGAGCAACGGCTGATTCCGGCCCTGCAGATATTGCAGCAGGCGCAGCAGACCCCGCTGCAACTCGCCGGCCTGCTGTGGCAGGGGATGCGGCATCCGCCCGGCGCCGCGGACCGCGAATGCCTGGTGCGGCTCGGTCTCGACAAGCCGACGCATTTCGCCGAGCGCGCCTATCGCGCGCTCGTCACCGCGGCATTGCAGCGGAGCCGCGTGGATTAACGGTTCTTGTTGACCGGCTTGCGCTTCTCGATGAAGGCCGCCATGCCCTCAGAGCGATCCTCGAGCGCGAAGGTCGAGTGGAACAGGTTGCGCTCGACATTCATGCCTTCCGAAAGCGGCGTCTCGAACGCGCGGTTGATGGCTTCCTTGGCCATCGCGGCGGTCGGACGCGACATCGAGGCGATCTTCTCGGCTGCAGCAAGCGCCTCTTCCAGCAGCTTGTCGGCCGGAACGATCCGCGACACGAGGCCCGAGCGCTCGGCTTCCGCCGCATCCATCATCCGTCCGGTGAGGCAGAGATCCATCGCCTTCGACTTGCCGATCGCGCGGGTCAGGCGCTGCGTGCCGCCGATGCCCGGGATGGTGCCGAGGGTGATTTCCGGCTGGCCGAACTTGGCGGTGTCGGCGGCAATGATGATGTCGCACATCATCGCGAGCTCGCAGCCGCCGCCGAGCGCATAGCCCGCGACCGCGGCAATGGTCGGCTTGCGGCAACGGGCAACGCGGTCGCCGCCGATCGCGGTGAAGTCGCTGTTGAACATGTCGATGAAGCCCTTCGGCTGCATCTCCTTGATGTCGGCGCCGGCTGCGAAGGCCTTCTCGCTGCCGGTGATCAGGATGCAGCCGATCTTGTCGTCGGCCTCGAGATCGTCCACCGCCGCGGCGATCTCGCGGAACACGCCGAACGACAGCGCATTCAGCATTTTGGGCCGGTTCAGCGTGATGACGCCGACCGGTCCCTTGCTTTCCACGATGATGAATTCGAACGTAGCCATGACGCAAACCCCGTGCCTGATTTGCCGGGCAATGTGCCCGCTGGCGGGATGCGCTTCAAGTGGCTGAAGCGAGGCTTTGGGCAGCGGTGCGGCGCACCCTGCGCCGCAAGCCGCAAGGACCTCGGGCTTAGGCCATGAACATGCGCGCCGCGGAGGCCACCGTGAGCAGGGCGCCGAAGCCGATGAAGATCTTCCCGATCAGCGAGGTCTGGTCCCAGTTCGCGCTGTCGCTGCTCGCCAGAACCGGGGCCGGCTTGGGTGCCGCTACGGCGACAGGCGGCGTCTGCGCCACGGGCGCCTCCTGCTGGGCGGTCTGCGGTTGAACCGGTTGCGGTTGTCCCGCCGGCTGCTCCTGCTGCAGGGCCCGGTCGAGGTCGTTGAGCTGGTCGGATGCGACCACGCTGCCGTCGGGTTGCGTGTCGCCGGGCTTGTCGGAGGCGGCCATCACCGGATTGACGCTGGCGGGCGCGGTGCTCGCGTTGCCGTCGCCGGACGTCAGCTCCGCATTGGCATTGGCGACCGTGGCGGGCATGCCCGCCGACGTCACGCTGCCGGCACCGCTCGCGGCCTTCTTGCTCTCGGATTTGTCGGCGGTCTTGTCAGCCGTCTTGGAAGACTGGTGGCGCGCATGGCGCCGGCCCTGCCGTGAACTCTGCTGCGCGGACTTGTCCGTCGAAGCATTGTCGGATTTCGCCGCCGCGGGATCCGAACCGGCCGCACGCGCCGGCAACGGTCCGGCGAGACACACAAAGAACCCTGTCAGGCCTGTCGCAACCATCAAGGCCAAGCGCCTGCTGGCTTTGATCTTCATTCTGATGATCTCCCCATTTCGCCCGTCCCGATCGCGAAATGAGACCCCGCTGCGTGTCTACACCGGGGCAAAAAAAGGGAATCTTCGGGCATCAGAGGGCAAAAGCTGGGCAATTTCGTCCCGGTGGATCGTCGGCAGCAGCTGCACCGATGCGTGTCGGACCGATCGGTGTTATGAGCCCTTCCGTCTGCAAACCCGCCGGAGCGATTCTTTGAGGCTGATCCTCGGCGCGGCCTTGCCTGAGGATGATTATCACGAATTCGTGATGTCCTTGGCGTGCCGCGTAACAAACTGAAAGATCGGCCGAATTGCAATTCAGGAGCCTGCGTGCGCGAACGTGAGGATGAATGGACTGACCTGATGCGGTCGGCCATTTCAGGCGATGACGCGGCGTATCATCGCCTGCTCAAGGCCATCACGCCGGTACTCCGTGCCGCGGCGCGACGTGGCTTGGCGCGCGCGGGACAACCGGTCGATCAGTCCGAGGACATCGTGCAGGACATCTTGTTGGCGGTGCATTTGAAGCGACAGACCTGGGACACGAGCGCGCCGTTCGCGCCGTGGCTGTTCGCGATCGCGCGCAACAAGCTGATCGACGCGCTGCGCCGCCGCGGCAGGCGCATCTTCGTCAATATCGATGACTTCGCTGAGACGCTGCCGGGGGAAACACCGGAGCCGACGGCCTCGCCCGGCGAGGTGACCGCCCAGTTGCAGGCGTTGCCCGCGCGGCAGCGCGACGTGCTGCAATCGATTGCGGTCGACAGCACCTCGATCAAGGACACCGCCGCGAAATTCTCGATGACCGAGGGCGCGGTGCGGGTCGCGCTGCATCGTGGGCTTGCGAGCCTGACCGCGAAACTACGGGACCGATGAGCATGGATACGGATCAACTCATTCGAACCCTTGCCGCCGACAATGCCTATCGGCCTCGTCCGATCGGTCTTGCGCTGATGATGGCGCTGCTGGCGGCGGCGCCGGTCTCGCTGCTGATCTTCTTCGCCGAGCTCGGCGTGCGGCCCGACGTGATGACCGCGATGCATAATCCGTTCTTCGACTTGAAATTCGCGGTGACGCTGGCACTCGCCGCCTCGGCGATCGCGGTCAGCCTGCATCTGACGCGGCCGGAAGCCTCGCTGCGCAGCTTCGGCTGGTGGCTGCTGATTCCCGCCGGCATCCTCGTTGCCGCGATCAGCGGCGAGATGATGATGCCGCAGCGTACGCCGATGATGACGCGGCTGATCGGCAAGAACTCGATGGCGTGCATGACCGCGATCCCCGCGATGTCGCTGCCGCTGCTGGTCGGCGCGCTGTACGGGCTCCGGCAGGGCGCACCGGCGCGGCCGGCGGTCGCGGGCGCGGTGGCAGGCCTGCTCTCGGCAGGGCTCGCGGCCACCGTCTATGCGTCGCACTGCACCGATGACTCGCCGCTGTTCGTTGCCACCTGGTACACGCTGGCGACCGCGATCGTCGCAAGCGTCGGCGCGCTGATGGGAGCGAGGGCGCTACGATATTAGGCCGCGGGCGCGGACTGCTGCATGCGATGGAAGCGCAGCACCTGCTGCGCGGTCGATGGCCGCAGCCGCTCATAGGTGTCCTTGCAGGCCTGCAAATCGGTCGGTTCACCGCCCGAGATGCCGTCGCGCAGATTGATGATCGACCGCACCGTCGACCATGACAGGCCCGAGACCTTGGCCAGGATCATCACGCCCTCGGCACGGGTTTCGATCATCATGTTCTCGGCGATGCTGACCGAGACGTTGGCGAGCGCGGCAAGCGAGGCATTGGTCTCGTCGAACTTGCCGGCCTCGGCGAAGGCTGCGAGCTGGAATTCGTCGAGCCGGCCGTCCTGGTAGAGCGACTTGACCAGCGCATGCGCGATCGTGGTGTCGGGTGTCACGGCGGCGGGCGCCGAGCGCGCGCGTCGCGTCGCCTCCTTTACCGCGATCGGAATCTCCTTGGCCTGCTGCGGATTGGCAGCCTCGAGCCGCTGCCTGACCGTGTCCGAGGCCTTGGCGACCAGCTTGAGATAGAGATGCCGCGGGATGCTTGGGCGGAGCCCGACGCAGGTCGACAGATTGTCGTCGCCCTCGGCGCGGCTGACCAGCCGGGTGAAGCCGCGCTCGGTGAATTCCGCGCCGGGATTGTTGACCGCGCTCTGGATCACCTCGTCGTTGCCGCGCAGCACCAGCACGTCGGTGACGGCGCCGCTCAGCGTCTTCCGGTTGGAGATCGCGAGCAGATGCGCCTGGCTCTTGCTGCGCGCCGTTTCGATCAGGGTGTCGTCGTCGAGCCGCGGCGACAGCGTCAGCACGGGGCCTGCGACCTCGATCAGGTCGTCGAATGCAAGGGTACGGATGGTCTGCGGCGGCGCGGTCTCGATCGGGGCGAGGCGGTTGGCGAGCAGCGCCTTGGCCGAGTTTTCGATGTGCTCGAGCAGGCATTGGAAAACGTCGTCGAACAGCACGATCTGCTGGTCCGAATAGTTGACCGAGCCGTTGATGAAGAGGTCGGTCACGCGGCGCAGCGTCTCGACCCGGCGTGCGACGGTGCCGTGCGCGAGCGTCGTCTGCAGCTCGTCGAGCAGACTTTCGGGGGCGGTCTCGGGCTTCGAACTCATGACTCTGTCCTGGAGCGGTGGCGACGGATTCTCCGGCGCCGAATAGGGAAAAAAAGGATGTCAGGCACTGGCGATGCGGTTGCGTCCCCTGGCCTTGGCTGCGTAAAGCGCGCCATCGGCGCGGGCGAGTAATGTGTCGGAGTTTTCGTGCGGCTTGAGCGTCGTGACGCCTGCGGAGATCGTCACCTGCATGCCGGGCGAGAATGCGCTCCAGTCGAGACCGGCGATGATCGCGCGCAGCCGCTCGAGCGCGCGCATCGCCTGATCCTGCGACAGGTCGGGCAGCACCAGCAGGAATTCCTCGCCGCCGTAACGGCCGAAGCGATCGATGCTGCGGAGATTGGCGAACATCCCGATGGCGAAGGTGCGCAGCGCTTCGTCGCCGATCGGATGGCCGTAGACGTCGTTGATGCGCTTGAAATGGTCGAGGTCGATCAGCGCCACCGCGCAGGAGCTGCCGTTGCGGGCGCAGCGTGCGATCTCCTCCTCGAGCGTGCGCATGATGCTGCGGCGATTGGAGGTGCCGGTCAACTCGTCGAGTTCGGCGAGCTCCTCGATGCGCCGGTAGGCCTCCTTCAGCTTGACGCCGCTCTGATACAGCGATTGCTGCATCGAGCTCGAGAAGATGCCGAGATACATGCAGCGCCCGATCGTCAGCGCGAACACCAGCATGGTGGCGAGGCGGTCGATCCTGGTGCCGGTCGGCATCCCGATCGCCTTGTCGGTTCCGAGGAACAGCGCGGCGAGGCCCAGCACCATGATGGTCCAGACAACAGCGGTCTGGCGCGCCGAGGTACGCAGCGCACCGAAGCCGAACACCACGAACAGGTTGCAGAGGAACAGCACGCCGACTTCCGGCGCGATGTAGGTGAACACGAGCAGGTTCACCATGTTGACGGCCGATTGCGGCGCGACCAGGTAGTGGTCGCGGAAGCGCTCGTGAAAGCCGCGCTCCGAAAGCAGCACATAGATGGCGACGAGGGAGAGGCCGGTCAGGGCATAGCCCGCCGCCACCAGGACCGACGTGGTGCCGGCATGCGCGTAGATCAGCAGCACGACGGCATCGAGGACGAAGCAGGCGGCGATCATCGACTGGATCTGGCGGCGCTGCCCGGCCCGGCGCGCCAGGCGCTCGCGTGTCAGCCTGGGACGGCCGCTTTCCGATGCACCCGCGATCGGGCTGGGAAGTGACGACGCAGCGCTGCCCATGGTCTCGCCATTGCTGAAATCCGGCGAAAATCTAAGTGGGAAAGCCTTTAGGTTTGGTATCTTTTGGAACCGAATCTGCTCCGGTGAAACCCGGTCATCACCCTTGTTTCGTAAGGGGAATCCGTTCACGGAGGCGGGTCGGAAGCGGTCGGGACGGGGGCTTCCGGCCGCGCCCGCTTGGCGACAGCGCTGGCTTGCCGGCAAAGCCTTGGTATGGTCGCGCCGGGTGGTGCGAGTCCGCGAGAGTTTTCACTATTATGATACCGCTTACCGAGTCTCCGGCGATTTTTGCTCATTGGGATCGTCGACTGTGTCATAGATCACACATGCGGTCAGGACATTGCCGTATTGTGAAGAATCTTGCCTCTCGCGTCGAACCACGCACCACCCCCCTCAGACCAACTTTGCGAGACGGCCATTGAGTGCGACACAGGCGGCTTCAGACGAGGTTCTGATCGCTCGGATCGCTCAAGGCGACCGGCTCGCCATGCAGGTGCTATACGGACGGCATCATGTCAGGGTGTACCGCTTCGGGCTTCGGCTCGTGCGGAACGAACAGGTGGCGGAGGATCTCATTAGCGAGGTCTTTCTGGACGTGTGGCGTCAGGCGGGCAAATTCGAGGGACGATCCGCCGTTTCGACCTGGCTTCTGGCGATTACCCGGTTCAAGGCGTTGTCTTCGCTGCGGCGAAGGAAGGACGCCGAACTGGACGATGAGGCCGCGAACGCGATCGAGGACACGTCCGACGATCCGGAAACGGTGGTGCAGAAGAAGGACACGGGTGACACGCTGCGTAAGTGCCTGACGGGACTATCGGCGGAACACCGGGAAATTGTCGATCTTGTCTACTATCACGAGAAATCCGTGGAAGACGTCGCAGAGATCGTCGGGATTCCGGAGAACACCGTGAAGACGCGCCTGTTTTATGCGCGCAAGAAACTTGCCGAGTTGCTGAAGGCAGCCGGTGTCGAGCGAGGTTGGCCATGATGGCTGCGAGCAACAAGAAAGTGCAGGGTCAAGATCCTGACGATGTCGAGATGCTGCTGCCTTGGCATGCGGCCGGCACGCTGAACGCGCGTGACGCGCGCCGCGTCGAGGACGCACTCGCTTCCGATCCGGATCTGGCCAGGCAGTATGCCGTCATCCGCGAGGAATATGCCGAGACCATCGGCCTCAACGAGAGCCTCGGTGCGCCGTCTGCGCGTGCCATGCAGAAGCTGTTTGCCGCGATCGATGCCGAGCCGGAGCGCAAGCCGTCGGCGGGTGCGCGCATGTCGGCCTCCGTCTCGGAGTTCTTTTCGAAATTGTCGCCGCGGACGCTGGCCTGGTCGTCCAGCCTCGGTGCGCTTGTGGTGCTGTTGCAGGCGGGCGTGATCGGTGCGGTGCTGATGCGCAGCGAGCCGGCCTCGTTCCAGACCGCCTCGCTTGATGCCGCCGAACAACGCAGCGCCCCCAGCGCACCGAGCGCGGCCGTCGCACCCAG